>NZ_JBVKAT010000016.1:22292-202699 GCF_055598485.1 Streptomyces sp. NPDC107521 | reverse complement strand
GCGGCCTGGGCGGCCTTGGTGGCGGCGTCGGCGGTCAGGTGGGTGGTCGAGGTGGTGGTGTTGCCCCTGACGTTCGCCACCGCCGCGGCCGGGGCGGCGTCGGGCGTGGTGTCGGAGGCGCCGGCGGCCACGGTGCCGAAGGTGCCGAGCGCGACGGCGGCGAGGGCGGCGCCGCCGGTGGCGAGACGGGCGCGGCGGGAGAGGGTCTTCTTCATGGTCGTCTGCTCCTCGGTTCGGGTGGTGGGGCCGGGCGGCCGGCGCCGTCCGCTCCGCTGAGCCGGGGCGCCGCCGTCCTTCCTCGTCCACCCTCCGCCCGGAACAGGCGCCCGCCGGTCGGCGGACCGGCTGCTCCCGGGGACCGCGACGGGTGACGGCGGGGTCAGCCGATCGGACGACCCCGCGACCGCCCGCGGCGGACACAATGGGAGGGGCCCGCGCGAACCGGCGCGGACCCGCGCGTACGCCACCGGGGCCGACGGTCCCCGGAACGGCCCCGGCACGGAAGGGAGGCGCGCGGATGCCGAAGCCGTACGACCCGGACACCCGGTGGCTGGGCGGCGTGCTGCACGTGGCGTTCTTCCTGCTGCTCGGCGGCGCCCTGGCCCGCTTCCTGCTGCGCCATCCCGGCGAGCCCCGCACCCCCTGGATCGTCGCCCTGTCCGTCACCCTCGCCGTGCTGCACCTGCTGGGCCCGGCCGCGGGCGGCGGGGCCGACGGACCCGTCCGGTTCCGGGCGGCCTGGATACGCCCCGCCTGGCTGGCGCTGGTCGTCGTGGTGTGGGTGGTGCTGGTGGTGCTCGCGCCCAGCTTCTCCTGGTGCGCGGTCCCCCTCTTCTACACCGGTCTGCGCACCCTGCCCGCGCGGGCCGCCCTCGGGCTGGTCGCGGTGCTGACCCTCTGCGTCGTCGCCGCCCAGCTCCGGCTCGCCGGGAGCTTCGACCCCAACCTGCTGCTCGCCCCGCCCGCCGTCGCCGCCATCGCCGCCGCGGTCTTCCTGCACACCGAGCGCCAGGCGGCCCGGCAGCGCGCCCTCATCGACGACCTGATCCGCACCCGTCGCGAACTGGCCGTCTCCGAGCGCCGCGCGGGCACCCTCACCGAGCGCCAGCGGCTCTCCATGGAGATCCACGACACCCTCGCCCAGGGGCTCTCCAGCCAGCGGATGCTGCTCCAGGCGGCCGACCGGGTCTGGGACACCGACCCGGACAAGGCGCGCACCCATGTGCGGGGCGCGGCCTCCGTCGCCGAGCACAACCTCACCGAGGCCCGCCGCTTCGTGCACGACCTCGCCCCCGCCGACCTCGCCCGGGGCGGCGGCCTGGCGGCGGCGCTGCGCACCCTGGCCGAGCGGGAGTCCGGCGAGCACCTCACCGTGCGGGTCCATGTCGACGACGGCGGCGACCGCGCCCCGCTGCTGCCCGGCCGGGTCCAGTCGGCGCTGCTGCGCGTCGCCCAGGGCGCGCTGGCCAACGTCCGCGAGCACGCGGGGGCGACCACGGCCGCGCTCACCCTGACCCTCCTCGACGACCAGGCCGTCCTGGACGTCACCGACGACGGCCACGGCTTCGACCCGGCCGCGCCGTCCGGCGGCCCGGTGGGGGTGCGGGGGCACGGACTGCCCGCCATGCGCGCCCGGCTGGGCCAGCTCGGCGGCACCCTCACCGTCGAGTCCGCGCCCGGCGAGGGCACGGTCCTGTCCGCCGCCGTCCCCCTGGAGGCACCCCGATGACCGAACCGGCCGTCCCCGCGAACCCCCCGGCCGGCGCCGGGGACCCGGTGCGCATCCTGGTCTGCGACGACCACGCCGTCGTCCGCGCCGGACTGCTCGCGCTGCTCGACAGCGCCCCCGGCATCGAGGTCGTCGGCGAGGCCGGCACCGGCGAGGAGGCGCTCGCGCTGGCCGCGCGGCTGGCGCCGGACGTGGTGCTGATGGACCTTCAGCTCGGCGCGGGCATCGACGGGGTGGAGACCACCCGCCGTCTCACGGCCGGGTCCGCCGGTCCGGTGCCCCACGTCCTGGTGCTGACCACGTACGACACCGACGCCGACATCACCCGGGCCGTCGAGGCGGGGGCGACCGGCTATCTGCTCAAGGCCGAGCGCCCCGACGAGCTGTTCGCCGCCATCCGGGCCGCCGCGCAGGGCCGCACGGCGCTGTCCGGGCCGGTCGCCGGGCGGGTGATGGCCAGCCTGCGCAGCCCCCGGCCCACCCTCACCGACCGCGAGGGCGACATCCTGGCGCAGCTCTCCCGGGGCCTGGGCAACCGGGAGATCGCCCGCGCGCTGTTCATCAGCGAGGCCACCGTGAAGACCCATCTGCGCCGCATCTACGACAAGCTCGGCGTCGACACCCGCGCGGGCGCCGTCGCGGTGGCGAAGGAGCGCCGGCTGCTGCCGTAGCCGCGCGCCCGGCCGTGCCGGGGCCGACCACCGGGGCGCCGGGGGTGCCGGGGGTGCCGGGGTGCGGAGATGCCGGGGCGCGGGATCAACGGGGCCCGGGGCGTCGGGGGCGCCGAGCGGCGTGTCCGCCGCCATCGCCGTGGGCACCGCCGCCCGCATCCGCGATCCGCCCCCTCCGCACCCGTACGCGAAGGCGCCCGGACCACGCGAAGGCGCCCGGACCACGCGAAGGCGCCCGGACCACGCGAAGGCGCCCGGACCACGCGGAGGCGCCCGGGTACGCGAAGGGGCCCCGGCGCTGCCGGGGCCCCTCGTGCCGCGCCGTGCCCCCGCCGGTCGGCGGCGGCACGGCGGCGGAGGACGTCAGACGTTGACGCCGAAGTCCTGGGCGATGCCCGTCAGGCCCGAGGCGTAGCCCTGGCCGACGGCGCGGAACTTCCACTCGGCGCCGTTGCGGTACAGCTCGCCGAAGACCATGGCGGTCTCGGTGGCCGCGTCCTCGGACAGGTCGTAGCGGGCGATCTCGGCGCCGCCGGCCTGGTTGACGATGCGGATGTACGCGTTGCGCACCTGGCCGAAGTTCTGCGAGCGGTTCTCGGCGTCGTAGATCGAGACCGGGAAGACGATCTTGTCGACGTCGGCCGGAAGGGCGGCCAGGTTGACGTTGATCGACTCGTCGTCGCCCGCGCCCTCGCCGGTGCGGTTGTCACCGGTGTGGACGATGGTGTTGTCCGGCGTCTGCTTGTTGTTGAAGAAGACGAAGTGGGCGTCGGAGTAGACCTTGCCCTCCGGGTTGACCGCGATGGCGGACGCGTCGAGGTCGAAGTCGGTGCCGGTGGTGGTGCGGACGTCCCAGCCGAGGCCCACGGTGACTGCGGTCAGGCCCGGAGCCTCCTTGGTGAGCGAGACGTTGCCACCCTTGGACAGGCTTACAGCCATTGTTCGGGAGTCCCTTCCCTCGTTTACTTACGGCAAGCAAGGTACAGCTACCCCCCACAACGACAGGAGGGGTGCCGTCGGTTCCGGCTCCCTTTACTTTCTTTACCGGCGTTATCCGGGTGACGCGCGGGGCCGGGAGCGGGACCATGGGGGCATGTCCGCTCCCCACGTCATCAGAGGCTCCGTCGTCCTTCCCGAGGCCGAGCTGGTCTGGCGCTTCTCGCGGTCGTCGGGTCCCGGCGGACAGCACGTCAACACCAGCGACACCCGGGTGGAGCTGAGCTTCGACCTGGGGCGCACCGAGGCGCTGCCCGAGGTGTGGAAGCGGCGGGCGCTGGAGCGGCTGGCGGGGCGGCTCACCGACGGTGTGGTCACCGTACGGGCCGCGGAGCACCGCTCGCAGTGGCGCAACCGCGAGGCCGCGGCGGTCCGGCTGACCGCCCTGCTGGCCGAGGCCACCGCGCCGCCCCCGAAGCCCCGCCGTCCGACCCGCGTGCCGCGCGGGATCAACGAGCGCCGGCTGCGGGAGAAGAAGCAGCGCTCCCAGACCAAGCGCGGCCGCTCACCGGGCGGTTGGGACTAGCACACCCCGGCGGCCCGGGTGCTCCCGGTGCCTCGGGCGGTCCCCGTACTCCGGTGATCCGGCACCCGGGTCCCGCGCCGTCACCCCGTCAGGTCCCGCACCCCCACCGTCTCGCCCCCGCTGGTCTCCCCGGTGGGGCGGAAGCCCAGGCCCAGGTAGAAGCCCTCGGGGCCGTGCGGGCCCGGGTGCCAGGTGACGTACTGCCCGCTGCCGCCCCGGCGGCGGATCTCGTCGGCCACCGACTCGACGGCGAACCGCCCGTACCCCTTGCCCTGCTCCTCGGCCGCGATGTTCAGCCGCCACAGGCCGGAGCGGCGCGGGGGGCCGTCACCGGCCCAGTCGATGTCGAGGAAGGCCATCACGAAGCCCACCGGGCGGTCCCCGTCGAGGATCAGGCGCGGCCAGGCGACACCGGGGCGGACGTACGCCTCGGCCAGGGACTTCACCACGGGGTCCACCGCGAACTCCTGCTCGGGCCGGACCCGCAGGCCGATCGCGGCGTCGAGGTTGCGCGGGGTGATCACTTCCAGCCGGGGCGCGGCGGCGGTCGTCATGGACGCACGGTAGACCGGTGCCGCCCCGGCGGGCGAGGCGGTTCTCCCGGCGGCCGGGTCCGGGGCGGGCCGGGCACCCGCGGCCGGGCCGTCGGCCGCGGCACGCCGTCCGCCGCGCCGGGCCGTGTCCTCGGGCCGCTCCCGCAGGCCGCCCTCCCGGGCCCGCTCCCTCGGGCCCCGGGCCCGCCGGGTCAGCCCAGGTGCCGGTAGCGCCCCCGGAAGTACATCAGCGGGCCGCCCTCCACGCTCGGCGCCCGGGCGGTCAGCACCCGGCCGATGACCAGGGTGTGGTCCCCGGCCGGCACGCGCCGCTCGGTGCGGCACTCCAGGGTGGCCAGGGCCCCGCCGACCAGGAGGGCGCCGCTGGCCGCGCCGCGCGAGCAGTCGAGGTCGGCGAAGAGGAGGCGGTCGCTGACCCGGCCCTTCATCGAGAAGCGGCCCGCGATCTGCCGCTGGCTCTCGGCCAGCACGGAGACCGCCCACAGGGGCTGCTCGTCGAGCAGGTCGTCCATCCGCGAGCCCGTGCGCAGGCTGACCAGGACCAGCGGCGGATCGAGGGAGACCGACAGGAAGGCCGTCGCCGTCATCCCCGCGTCCTCGCCGGCCGGCGCCCCGGGGTCGTCGGGGTCGAGCGGCGGCTCCTGCGCGGTCACCAGGACCACGCCCGAGGACAGCCGGGACATGGCGGCACGGAACTCGTCGTTGCTCACCCCCTCAGGATGCCCGGGGGACGTGGGGGAGGTCGGGGAAGCGGTGTTCAGCACGCCGCCACGCTAGTGGCCGCCCCGCGCGGCCCGCATCGGGCCCCGGGCCGATCCGGGACCTAGGACCACGGACGGACGGGAGCGGCGCGCGGCGGCGGGACACGCCCGGGCGCGCGGGAGGCCGGAAGTGGAGGGCGTCACACTTTGCGTTCAGGAACGGTCCGGGAAAAACGCAGAAAGTGCAGGCAATTGTTCACGTATCGCTGTGACTTGAGTCACAAGGCGAACTATTTGTTGACCCTGTGTACCGAGTGGGGAGCGCGCTGTGATTCAGTGGCGGGGAGGCTGCGAGGGCACCATGGAACGGGCGCCCGGGACAACCCTTGATTCGCTGCGAGGTCTCGGGGGGAGGGCGAGCATGGAGACCGAGTCGGAGCCCTACGTCCGTCTTGCGTCCCTGCGGCAACTGCACCAGGCCATGGCCGACATGAACACGGCCCGCAGTCTGGCGGACACCCTGCAGACCGTCGCCGACGGCGTCGTGCGCGCCCTCGGCTACGAGCTGGCGTGCGTCAACATGGTCCGCCCCGACGGCGATCTGGTGGTCGCCGCCTTCGCGGGCAACCAGGCCGCCGAGGCGCTGATCACGGGCCGGGTCGGCTCCCGTGCCTCCTGGGAGCGCCGGCTCGGCATGGGCGAGCAGTGGGGCGACCTGATCTTCATATCCCACACCGAGGGCTGGGTCCTCGACGACGACGACGTCCCGCAGTGGTACACCGAGGGGCCCGAGCCGCGCTTCGAGGACGAGTGGCACCCCTCGGACCGCCTCTTCGCCCCCATGTACGCGCCCCGGCCGCAGGGCGGCGGCACCAGCGGCGAGCTGATCGGCGTCCTCTCCGTGGACCGCCCGCGCAACGGCCGCCGCCCCGGCGCCTGGGGGCGCGAGGCTTTGCAGATGTACGCGTTCCAGGCCGCCATCGCGGTCAGCAACGCGCGGCTGCGCTCCAACATGCAGCGCGCCCTGGTCCGTCTGGAGCGCGAGCAGCAGGCGCTGCGGGCCAGCGAGGAGAGCTTCCGGCAGGCCTTCGAGTACGCCCCCTCCGGCATGGCCATCGCGGAGATGGGCGGCGACCAGCACGGCCGCATCCTGCGCACCAACGACGCGCTGTGCCGGCTCCTGGGACGCCAGGCGTCCACGATGCGCCGCTACTCCTTCTCCGACCTCGTCCACCCCGAGGACATCGGCACCCTGCTGCGCACCTCCGCCGAGGGCGGCCGGGCCGAACTGCGCCTGGGGCGGCGGGACGGCACCTATGTCTGGGTCTCGCTGCGCAACAGCGTCGTCGCCGACGCCGCCGACGGGCCCCGCTTCCTGCTCACCCACGTAGAGGACATAGAGGAGCGCAAGCGCCGCGAGCTCCAGCTCGCCCACCGCGCCTCCCACGACTCCCTGACCGGGCTGCCCAACTCCGCCGAGCTGCGCTCCCGCCTCGCCGCGCGGCTGTGCCAGCGGCCCCAGTCCACGCCCACCGAGGCCGTCGTCGACCAGCTGGACGCCGCCTACGGGCACCCCGTCCTCGACTCCGGCGGCCACACCTTCGACTTCGGGGCCGGTTTCGAGTCCGACCCGTACGGGGCCTGCGACCATCATGTGCACACCGTCGCCCCCGAGGACGGCCCGGAGGACGACGGGACCAAGGGGCTCGCGGTGCTCTTCTGCGACCTGGACGGCTTCAAGTCGATCAACGACCGGTTCGGGCACAACGCCGGGGACGCGGTCCTCATCGAGGTCGCCCGGCGGCTCGGCCGCGGCGTGCGGGACGGGGACACGGTGGCCCGGCTCGGCGGCGACGAGTTCGTGATCCTCGCGGACGGGCTCGGCCGGGCCGACGCGGCGGACCTCGCGGTGCGGCTGCGCAACGAGATCATCCAGCCCATCCGGGCCGAGGGGCGGGCCGTCCGGGTCGGCGCCAGCTTCGGCATCGGCTGGGCGCACTGCGGAATGACGGCGGACGAGGTGTTGAAATCCGCTGACGAGCGGATGTACGTCGAGAAACGATCTCGTCCCAAACAGCACCGCCGGGCCGGCTGAGCCGCAGGTCAGCGCCGAGCGGCCGCCGGAGCCACCCGATCGGGTCAGTGGGAGCAGGTAGGCTCGCCCTCTCACGATCCGTACCGCACATCAGCACAGCACCCGGTTAGGAGACCTAGGGATGACGCCCGGTAACAACGGCGCGAGCACGCCCGAGGACGACGATCCGTTCGGCTATCTGTACGCCGACGGGCAGGCCAACGGAGCCCAGCCGCCGTCGGGCGGCTACGGCTACCCGAACTCGGTCAACCGGGTGCGTCCCGTGGGCACACGGCAGTACGGTGCGCCGCAGGCGCAGGCCGCGCCCCAGCAGCAGGGCGCCTACGGGCAGCCCAGCTCCCACTACGCCGCGCCGGAGACCTACCCCGGCGGCGGCCAGGGCGCGGGCCCGCAGCAGCAGACCGGCCGCGCCGCGGGCGGGGGCGGCGGGCGCCGCGGGCCCAACACCAAGGGACTGCTGATCGGCGCGGTGGCCGTGGTCGCGGCGGTCGTCATCGGCATCGTCGTGGCGATGACCGGCAACGACACGAAGAAGAAGGACGACGAGGCGGCCCCGGCGCCCGCCCCGACCCGGACCGAGTCCACCGAGCCCTCCCCGAGCACCACGGAGAGCGGCCCCGTCGAGCCCGAGGCCGACCTCCCGGCCACCGACGCCATGGGCCTCCAGCTCTCGCCGGGCGTGACGACGGCGACGGACATAACGGGCGCGGAGTCCGACGGCGGCGCCTATGTCACCAACCTCAACCAGCCCGGGGCCACGGTCACCTGGACCGTCGACGGCATCCCCGAGGACGGCCCCTACACCCTGTTCGCCCGCTTCAGCGCCGCGGGCGAGGACCAGTCGATGACGCTCACCGTCAACGGCAAGCCCTTCGGCAGCAAGCTGAACCTGGGGAACTTCGCCCACGCCGAGGACGGCCAGTTCGACAAGGGGTGGACGGAGACCTACGCCTGGCCCACCCTCAACAAGGGCTCGAACACGATCTCGGTGTCCTGCCAGGACGGCGACAAGTGCGACGTCCTGCTGGACCGGATGTACCTGCGGAAGGGCCAGACGAAGCGCTGACCGGCGCGGTGCGCCCCGGTCAGGCGGCCTCCGCCGCCGGGGTGACCCGCACCCCCCCGGCCAGCAGCTCCTCGTACGCCCCCCGGTCGAAGTCCCCCGCCGTCGGGGAGAGCACCGTGGCGGTGGACAGGGCGACGGCCCGGACCAGGCGGTCCGGCCAGGGGAGGCCCTCGACCAGGCCGGACAGCAGCCCCGCGACCGCCGAGTCGCCCGCGCCCGTGGGGTTGCCGGGGACGTGGCCCGGGGGGACGGCGTGCCAGCGGCCCTGGGAGGTCTCCGCGAGCAGCCCCTCCGCGCCGAGCGAGGCGACCACGCCGAGGGCGCCGCGCCGCCGGGCGGCCCGCGCGGCCCGCGACGGCTCCTGGGAGCCGGTCAGCTCGGCCAGTTCACCGGCGTTCGGCTTGATCAGGTCGGGGCGCGCCGCCACTCCCCGGCGCAGTGCCTCGCCGCTGGTGTCCAGCAGCACCGGCACGCCCGCCGCCCGTGCGCCGCGCACCAGATGGGCGTAGGCGCCCACCGGGACCCCCGGCGGCAGACTGCCGCACAGGGCGACCGCCGAGGCGTCGCGCAGCAGCTCGCCGTAGGTCTCCAGGAGGGCGTTCCACTCGGCGGCGGAGACGGCCGGGCCGGGCTCGTTGAGCTGGGTGGTGTCGCCGGTGCGCTCGTCGACGACGGCGAGGGTGCGCCGGGTGGGCCCGGCGGCGGGCACCAGCGCGTCGGTCACCCCGGGCGTCCGGGCGAGCAGCTCCCGCACCACGCCCCCGGTGACGCCGCCCGCGAAGCCGGTGACGGTGGCGCGGTGGCCGAGCGCGGCCAGCACCCGGGCCACGTTGAGACCCTTGCCGCCCGGCCGCTCCGTGACCCCGGTGACCCGGTGGGAGGCGTGCGGGCGCAGCGCCGGTACGCGGTAGGTGATGTCGAGCGCGGTGTTGAGCGTGACGGTCAGGATCACCGGGCCGCCTCCCCGAATCGTGTGCATGCCGTGAACCCCCGGAGGGGCGTCCGGGGGTTCCGATCATGCCAAACGGACGGCGGTCGGCCCAGGGCCTTTGGTCCGCCCTCCGCGGCGCCCGGGAGCGGGGCGGTCCGGCCCGGCCCCCGCGTCCCGCGGCGGGACGCGGGGGCCGGGCCCCGGTCCGTGCCGGCGCGGGCCGTCACCGGGACCGGTCCGCGCGGGGGTCAGCCCCGGCCGGGCTCCACCACCCACTCGCCGTGCCGCATCACGCCCGCCACCTCGAACTCCGCGTCCAGGACGACGAGGTCGGCGTCCTTGCCGGGCTCCAGGGAGCCGATCCGGTCGGAGAGGCCCAGCAGCCGTGCCGGGTTGACGGAGAGCGCGGCGACCGCGTCCTGCACGGACAGCCCGTCCACCGTGACCGCCCGCTTGAAGGCGCGGTCCAGGGTGAGCGTGGAGCCCGCGATGGAACCGCCCTCCACCAGGCGGGCGACGCCGTCGGAGACCTCGACCGCCATCGGGCCGAGCATGTAGCGCCCGTCGCCGAAGCCGGCCGCGTCCATCGCGTCGGTGATGAAGGCGACCCGTCCGGCGCCCTTGTGGTGGAAGGCGAGCTGGAGCGCGGCCGGGTGCAGATGCGTCCCGTCGTTGATCAGCTCGACGGTGACCCGCTCGTCCTCCAGCAGGGCGGCGATGGGTCCCGGCGCCCGGTGGCCGAGCGGCGGCATGGCGTTGAACAGGTGCGTGGCGACCGTGGCGCCCGCGTCGACGGCCCGCACGGTCTGCTCGTAGGTCGCGTCGGTGTGCCCCACGGCGGCGATCACGCCGTGCTCGGCGAGCAGCCGCACCGAGTCCAGCCCGCCGGGCAGTTCGGCGGCCAGCGTCACCATCCGGGCGTGCCCGTGCGCGGCGTCGACCAGCTTGCGGACCTCCGCCGGGTCGGGGTCGCGCAGGAGCTGCTCGTCGTGGGCGCCCTTGCGGCACGGGGAGATGAACGGCCCCTCGAAGTGGACACCGGCGATCTCGCCCTGCTGGGACAGCTCCGCGAGCATCCCGGCCTGCCGGGCGAGGGCGTCGAGGTCACCGGTGACGAGCGAGGCGACCACCGTGGTGGTGCCGTGCAGCCGGTGGGTGCGGACGCCCTGGAGGACGTCCTCGGCGCTGCCGCCGGTGAAGGAGGCCCCGCCGCCGCCGTGGTTGTGGATGTCGATGAAGCCGGGGACCACCCAGTGCCCGGGCAGCTCAACGACCTCGGCCCCGGCGGGCGCCGTGTCCGCGATCCGCGTGCCGTCGACGACCACGCGGCCTTCGTCCACGATGCCGGTGGGCAGTACCACCCGGGCACCGGCGAGTACCTTGCTTGGAGCCATCAGATGGTTACCTCCGGGGGAGTCGTGGGCCCGGTGGTGGCAGCCCGGGAAGCGGTGGCACCGGCGTCGAGCAGGTCCCAGGCGAGCAGCCCGGCGCCCAGACAGCCGGCGGTGTCCCCCAGGGCCGCGGGGACGATGTCGGGGAGCTTCTGGAACGTCACGCGGCGGCCGACGGCCTCCCGCAGCGGTGTGAACAAGGTTTCCCCCGCCTCGGCGAGGCCGCCACCGATGATCAGCACTCGGGGGTCCAGCAGGGTGAGCGCGGTGACCAGGCCGTCGGCGAGCGCGTCCACCGCGTCCTGCCAGACCGCGACGGCCCGCGGGTCGCCGGACTCCACGGCCTTGGCGCAGTCGGCGGCGTCCGCCTCCGGGTCGCCGCACGCCTCGGCCCACGCCTGGCTGACCGCCGACGCGGACGCGAGCCGCTCCAGGCAGCCCCGCTGCCCGCAGGGGCAGGGCACCCCGCCGGGCCGCACGACGATGTGGCCGATCTCGCCCGCGAAGCCGTGCGCGCCCGCCTCCACGCGGCCGTTGATGCCGATGGCACCCGCGATGCCGGTGCCCAGCGGCACGAACAGGAAGCGGTCGGCGCCCCGGCCGGCGCCGATGCGGCCCTCCGCGAGCCCTCCGGCCCGCACGTCGTGGCCGAGGGCGACCGGGACCCCGCCGAGGCGCTCGCTGAGCAGCGCCCGCAGCGGCACGTCGCGCCAGTCGAGGTTGGCCGAGTAGGCGGCGATGCCGCGCTCCTCGTCGACGATTCCGGGAACGACGACGCCGGCCGCGACGGCGGGCTCGCCGAAGCGCCCGGCACCCTCGTCGCGCAGCTCGGCGGCGAAGTCGAGGATGGCCTCGATCACCGCCTCGGGTCCTCGGTCGCGTCCCGTCGCGAGGCGCGCCTGGTACAGCAGCTCGCCCCCCGGCCCGGCAAGGGCGGCTTTCATCCCGGTGCCGCCCACATCGAGGGCGATGACATGTCTCACGGAGACAGTGTGGCCCGTTGACCCGGGAGAGGTCTAGTCCACTTACGTGGTGTAGACCATAATCCCTTGCGGGAGCGGGCGCCCGGTGCGCGACCGCGGAACCACGAAAACGTCGACGGCAGGGCGGGGCAGAACGGTGCAGCGACGCAGGACGGCAATGATCGCGGCGGTGGCCGCACTGGCCTCGACGGCGCTCCTCGGGGGCTGTGGTCTGACCGGCGGTTCCGACGACGTGACCCTCGAACTCGTCGCCGCCGACTACGGCGACACCGAGGCCAGCAGCACCGAGCCGTACTGGAAGGACCTGGCCCGCGCCTACGAGGACGAACACCCCGGGGTCCGGATCAACGTGACCGTCCTGTCCTGGAACGACGTCGACCGCGAGGTCCGCGAGATGGTCGAGGCGGGCCGGGCCCCCGACATGGCCCAGATCGGCGCCTACGCCGACTACGCCGACGAGGGGCTGCTCTACCGGGCCGACGACCTGCTCTCCATACCCGTCCAGGCCAACTTCGTCTCCCAGCTCGCCAGCGCGGGCCAGGTCGACGGCGTGCAGTTCGGCCTCCCCTTCGCCGGCTCCACCCGCGTCCTCTTCTACAACCGGACCCTCTTCGAGGAGGCCGGCCTCACCCCGCCCAAGAGCTGGGACGACCTCGCCCGGGCCGCCGGGAAGCTCAGGGAACGGGGCGTCAAGTACCCCTACGCGCTCCCGCTCGGCCCCGAGGAGGCGCAGGCCGAGACGATGCAGTGGATGCTCAGCGGCGGCAGCGGCTACACCGACGGCCTCGGCGTCTACACCATCGACTCGCCCAGCAACGTCTCCACCTTCACCTGGCTGCGGGACGAACTGGTCGCCAAGGGCCTCACCGGCCCCGTCGCCCCCGGCGAGATGAACCGGGCCACCGCCTTCACCGCCTTCGCCAACGGCCAGGTCGGCATGCTCAACGGCCACCCCTCCCTCATGAAGATCGCGTCCAAGAAGGGCGTGAAGTACGGCATGGTCCCCACCCCCGGCATCGAGGGCGGGAACAAGAACACGCTCGGCGTGACCGACTGGATGACGGCCTTCAAGCAGAACGGCCACGCGGACCAGGTCGGCGACTTCCTCGACTTCGTCTACAACGACGAGAACGTCCTCGCCTTCTCCCGGAAGTACGACCTGCTGCCGGTCACCGCCTCCGCCTCGGAGACCATGGCCACCGCGGCCCAGGACAAGGACCTCCGGCCCTTCCTCGACGAACTGCAGCTCTCCGAGCTGTACCCGGCGGGCAAGACCTCCTGGGCCTCGGTCAGCGCCGACGTCAAGAAGCTCATCGGCCGGGCGGTCGTCGACGGCGGCGACCCCGCCCAGGTGCTCGGCGACCTCCAGCGCACCGCCACCCGCGCGGGCCGGGCCGACTGACCCCCGGCGGGACGGGGCCCGGCCGCCGCCGTCGGCGCCGGGCGCTACCGTGTCGTACATGGGACTGCGAGAACCCGACGAGCGCGAGCGCCGCATCCTCGCGCTGGAGCGCCGCGGCTTCCCCGGCCCCGGCGCCAAGGAACGCGCCGTCCGCGAGGAGCTGGGCCTGGCCCCGGTGCGCTACTACCAACTGCTCAACGCCCTGCTGGACGACCCCCGCGCCCTCGCCCACGACCCCGTGACCGTCAACCGGCTGCGCCGGGTGCGGGAGTCGCGCCGCGCCGAGCGCTGAGATTGCGCCGCGCCGCCGCGGGATAGGTTCGCGGGTATGGGAAGCCACCAGGACTCCACCCCCGAATCCCCCGACTCCCCGGACCCCCTGCCGGTCCCCGCGACCGCCGCCGGACGCGCGGGACTCGACGCGATCCTCGCCCGGCCCGGCCGCGCCGTGATCGCCCTCGACTTCGACGGCACCCTCGCCCCGATCGTGCCCGACCCCGACCTGGCCCGCGCCCACCCCGGCGCCGTGCCCGCCCTCGCCGCCCTCGCCCCGCACGTCGCCTCCGTCGCGATCGTCACCGGCCGCCCGGCCGGCACCGCCGTCCGCCACGGCGGCCTCGCGGACGTCCCCGGGCTCGACCGCCTGGTCGTCCTCGGCCACTACGGCGCCGAACGCTGGGACGCGGCCACCGGCACCGTCACCGCCCCGCCCCCGCACCCCGGCGTCGAGGCCGCCCGCGCGGACCTGCCGGGGCTGCTGGCCGGGGCCGGAGCGGGGGAGGGCACCCGGATCGAGGAGAAGGGCTATGCGCTGGCCGTCCACACCCGCCGCGCCGCCGACCCGCAGGGCGCCTTCGAGGCCCTGCGCGGACCCCTGGCGGAGCTGGCCCGGCGCCACGGGCTCCTCGTCGAACCGGGCCGCATGGTCCTGGAACTGCGCCCGCCCGGCATGGACAAGGGCGTCGCCCTGCGTGACCACGTCCGGGCGACCGGCGCGGGCTCCGTCCTCTACGCCGGTGACGACCTGGGGGACCTGCCCGCCTTCGCCGCCGTCGGGGCGCTGCGCGCCGAGGGCGTCCCCGGCCTCCTCGTCGCCAGCGCCAGCGCCGAGGTCACCGCCCTCACCGAGCGGGCCGACCTGACGGTCGACGGACCCTCCGGGGTGGTCGGCCTGCTGCGCGCCCTGACCGCCCGCCTGTCCCGCTGACACCCGGCCGCGGGGGTGCGTCCGCCGACGCCCCGCCGGGGGCGCCGCGGTGGCGTCACCCCCGCAGCGCCTCCACCTGTTCCAGGAACCACCGCGCCGGGGGCAGCGCCGTCGCCGCCGCGGCCAGCCGCCGGGAGCGCTCCGCCCGCTCCCCGTCCCCCACCGACAGCGCCTCGTGCAGCGCCTCCGCCGTCGCGGCCACGTCGTACGGGTTCACCCCCAGCGCGTCCGCGCCCAGCTCCTCGTACGCCCCCGCCTCGCGGGACAGCACCAGCACGCACCCCCGGTCGGAGACCACCGGCACCTCCTTCGCGACGAGGTTCATCCCGTCCCGGATCGGGTTGACCAGGGCCACGTCCGCCATCCGGTAGGCCGCCAGCGACCGCGCGAAGTCGTCCTTCACGTGCAGCACCACCGGCGTCCACCCGGGCGTCCCGAACTCCGCGTTGACCGCGTCCGCCACCCGCCGCACCTCGGCGGTGTACTCCCGGTACACGGCGAGGTCCTGGCGCGACGGATAGGCGAACGCCACGTGCACCACCCGCTCGCGCCACTCGGGCCGGTCCGCCAGCAGCCGCCGGTAGGCCAGCAGCCCCCGCACGATGTTCTTGGACAGCTCCGTCCGGTCCACCCGGACCACCGTCCGGCGGCCCTCGCCGATCTCCCCGCGCAGCGCCGCCATCCGCTCCTCGACGTCCGGCCGGTGCGCGCGCTCGCGCAGGAACTCCCCGTCCGCGCCCAGCCCGTGCACCCCGACGGCGGTGTCCCCGGTGCCGCCCACCAGCGCCTCGCAGCACCCGGTGAACGCGTCCGCCCAGCGCCGGGTCAGGAACCCCAGCCGGTCGGCGCCCAGCATCCCGCGCAGCAGCCGCTCCGCGATGTCGTCCGGCAGCATCCGGAAGTAGTCGGCCGGCGCCCACGGGGTGTGCGAGAAGTGGCCGATGCGCAGATCGGGCCGCAGCTCCCGGAGCATGCCGGGGACCAGCGCCAGGTGGTAGTCCTGCACGAGGACGACCGCGCCCTCGGCCGCCTCCTCGGCCAGCGCCCCGGCGAAGGTCCGGTTGTACGTCTCGTAGGAGGCCCACTGGCGGCGGAAACCGGTGTCGAAGACCGGCTCCAGCGGCGTCTGGTACAGCATGTGGTGGACGAACCACAGCACCGAGTTGGCGATCCCGTTGTACGCGTCCGCGTGCACGTCGGCCGGGACGTCCAGCATCCGCACGCCGTCCTCGCCGGCCCCGCGCCGCACCGCCTCGCGGTCGCCGTCGCCCATCGCGGAGCACACCCACAGCGCCCCCGCGTCCGGACCGATGGCCGACAGCCCGGAGACCAGCCCGCCGCCGCCGCGTCTGGCGCGCAGCGAGCCGTCCTCCCCCACCTCGTAGGAGACGGGCCCCCGGTTGGAGGCGACGAGTACCCGGGCAGCACCGAAGGTTGAGGCCATACGCCTCAACCTAGCCCGGCCCCGAAAACCTCAAACGTGCGCTCACTTCCCACCGGTGGTGATCCGGTCACCCGTTTCGTGGGGGAAAGGTGAAGACAGGGGGGAATTCCGGTGCGTGTTCTCCGGTTCCCCGGCGGAACACCCGATCGGGTCACCCGGAATACGGTTCAGGCCACCTGGCGGGAGGCGTACTCCGCGATCTGCGCCATCGGCGGCCGCTCCTCCGTGTCCACGGCATGGGTGCGCGGCTCGAAGCCGTGCGCGCCCCGCTCGAACTGGGTCAGCGAGGGCCGCAGCAGATGCCCCCGGGCCAGCCGGAGCTGGGCGGTGCGGTAGATCGCGGCGGACATCCGGCCGAGCGCCGAACCGTCCTGGTGCCGGTGCCTGCGCACCCCCACGTCGACCTGGGCGAGGGCGTCCAGCCCCACCAGGTGCAGCGCGTCCACCAGCATCCCCAGCTCCACCCCGTACCCCACCGGGAACGGGAGCCGCTCCAGCAGCGAGCGGCGGGCCGCGTACTCGCCGCCGAGCGGCTGGACGAAGCCCGCCAGCAGGGGCCAGTGCATGTTGAGCAGCGGCCGGGCCATCAGCTCCGTCACCCGGCCGCCCTGCCCCGGCTCGGCCCCCAGCGGGCGGTCGTACATGGCCTTGACCAGCTGGACGTCCGGGTCCGTCAGCAGCGGCCCGACGATCCCGGAGACGAAGTCGGCGGAGAACTCCCGCAGGTCCGCGTCGACGAAGCAGACGATGTCACCGCGGGTGACCATCAGCGAGCGCCACAGCACCTCGCCCTTGCCGGGCACGGCCGGGATGCGCGGGAGGATCGCGTCCCGGTGCACGACCCGCGCGCCCGCCGCCCCGGCCACCGCCGAGGTGCGGTCCGTCGACCCCGAGTCGACCACCACCAGCTCGTCGACCAGTGGGATGCGGCACATCAGCTCCCGGCGGATCACCCTCACGATCTCCCCGACGGTGGCCTCCTCGTCGAGGGCGGGCAGCACCACGCTGACGGTCTGCCCGCCGGCCCGTTTCGCGGCCATGAGCTGGGGAATCGTGCGGTCGGTCACCGACCAGGAACGCGCGCGCAGCCAGCGTTCGACATCATCCAGCACGGTCGGCCGCTCCTTCTGTGACGCATCTCGCGGTACGGACGACTATCTCAACCGTCCTCGCCTTCGGTTACAGTCTTGAGCAACGCGGATGACCCCCGCATACCGGGGTCGGCGCACCGTGACTTCCTTCGGTGCGAAGGCCGCGGGTGCGCCGACACCGCGCACCGGATCAACAACCGCATACCGCTCATCCAGAGGGGCAGAGGGAAACGGCCCGATGAAGCCCCGGCAACCCTCCAGTCGGTTCCCGCCACGCGGACGTGGCGAGGCTCCCCGGCTCGGGAAGGTGCCAATTCCGTCTCACGACGAGATGCGTCGTGGGGAAGATGAGGAGAAAGGGCCTCGCCTCTCATGTCTGTGCAGACTCCCGCACCCTCCGCCGCTCCGGGCACCTCCGTCGATCTCGGCCCCGCCGCGGCGCTCTCCTGCCGCGAGTGCGGTCACCGGGTGCCCCTCGGCCCGGTCTTCGCCTGCGAGGAGTGTTTCGGCCCGCTGGAGATCGCCTACGACTTCTCGGCCCACGACGCCGAGGAACTGCGCGCGCGAATCGAAGCGGGTCCCGCGAACATCTGGCGCTACGCGCCCCTGCTGCCCGTCCCCGCCGACGTGGCCACCAAGCCGAACCTGAACCCCGGCTGGACCGAGCTCGTCAGGGCCGACAACCTCGCCCGGGAACTGGGCTTCACCGGCGGCCTGTTCGTCAAGGACGACTCCGGCAACCCGACCCACTCCTTCAAGGACCGGGTCGTCGCCCAGGCCCTCGAGGCGGCCCGCGCCTTCGGCTTCACCACCCTCTCCTGCTCCTCCACCGGCAACCTGGCCGGCGCCGTGGGCGCCGCCGCCGCGCGGGCCGGGCTGCGCTCCTGCGTGTTCATCCCGCACGACCTGGAGCAGGGCAAGGTCGTCATGGCCGCCGTCTACGGCGGTGAGCTGATCGGCATCGAGGGCAACTACGACGACGTCAACCGCTTCTGCTCCGAACTGATCGGCGACCCGGCCGGCGAGGGCTGGGGCTTCGTCAACGTCAACCTGCGGCCCTACTACGCGGAGGGCTCCAAGACCCTGGCGTACGAGATCTGCGAGCAGCTCGGCTGGCGGCTGCCGGACCAGATCGTCGTCCCGATCGCCTCCGGCTCCCAGCTCACCAAGATCGACAAGGGGTTCCGCGAGCTGATCCGGCTCGGCCTGGTCGAGGACCGCCCGTACCGGATCTTCGGCGCCCAGGCCGAGGGCTGCTCGCCGGTGTCCGCCGCCTTCAAGGCCGGGCACGACGTGGTGCGCCCCCAGAAGCCGGACACCATCGCCAAGTCCCTCGCCATCGGCAACCCGGCCGACGGCCCCTACGTCCTGGACATCGCCCGCCGCACCGGCGGCGCCGTGGAGGACGTGACCGACGAGCAGATCGTCGACGCCATCAAGCTGCTCGCCCGCACCGAGGGGATCTTCGCGGAGACCGCCGGCGGCGTCACGGTCGGCGTCACCCGCAAGCTGGTCGAGAGCGGCGCCCTGGACCCCTCGCTCACCACCGTCGTGCTCAACACCGGCGACGGACTGAAGACCCTCGACGCGGTGGCCGGCACCGGCCTCACCGCGACGATCCGCCCCAACCTGGACTCCTTCCGAGAGGCTGGCCTCGCATGAGCGTGACCGTCCGCATTCCCACCATCCTGCGCACCTACACCGGCGGGCGGGCAGAGGTCCCCGCCGAGGGCGCCACCCTCGGCGAGGTCATCGAGGACCTGGAGAAGAACCACACCGGCATCGCCGCCCGGGTCCTCGACGACCAGGGCAAGCTGCGCCGCTTCGTGAACGTCTACGTCAACGACGACGACGTCCGCTTCGAGCAGGGCCTGGGGACGGCCACGCCGGACGGCGCGGGCATCTCCATCATCCCGGCGGTCGCCGGCGGCTGACCCGGCCCCTGCGGGCCCTTCCGGGCCGCCCTGCGGCGTCCGCCCGGCCCCGTGCGCATTGCCCCCTCCGCGGAAAGAAGCGGAGGGGGCAATTCCATGTGATTGAACGCGGTAGAGTTGGGGAACGCGCCCCCGGTCGTGAAGTCCGGAGCCCCGAATTCCCGCTCCCCGTCCGACAAGAAGCAGCCAAAGTGCGGGCGCCTTTCGCGACCTTTGTTCCCTTTGTGCGGTCTGACTTGCCCTGAATCCGGGTGAACTGTCGCAACATTCCTGGCTGGCCGCGTCCTGATTTCTCGTCCGATTGACCTGTTGCAGACGGCAGTTGGGCAGATACATTCGGCCGCGGTCGACGCGTTCCGGCGCACGCCCCCATTCGTGGGGGGCGAGGTCTGACCCGGGTTCGCGAGGTGCGGATCCGCGCAAGGGCCAGTAATAGGGGAGTTAGGCATGGCTCAGGGCACCGTCAAGTGGTTCAACGCGGAGAAGGGGTACGGCTTCATCGCGGTCGACGGTGGTGCGGATGTTTTCGTCCACTACAGCGCGATTCAGATGGACGGCTACCGCACCCTCGAAGAAGGCCAGCGGGTCGAGTTCGAGATCTCGCAGGGTCAGAAGGGCCCGCAGGCCGACATGGTCCGCCTCAGCGCCTGAGACGCGCGGCCACACGAGCGAACGGTCTTTCCCGGAGGGCCCGCACCCCACAGGTGCGGGCCCTCCGGTCTGCCCGGACGCCCCCGGTTCCGGGTCCGGAGGACCGTCCGGGACCGGCCGGACGGGCCGCTCCGGAGCCCGGGGCGCTTGCACTCCCGGGGGTCGAGTGCTAATCATTGCGTTAGCACTCTGAAGGTGAGAGTGACAACGAAGGACCGGGTCGGTGAGGCCCGCAGGCCGGTGGGGGAAGGAACCCGCGGCAGGCGAGCCGTCCGTCGCGGGCGCGGGCGCGGTCCGAAGGAATCACCCCCAGTCCTGGAGGGACCACTTCACATGGCCAAGATCATCGCGTTCGACGAGGAGGCGCGGCGCGGCCTCGAGCGCGGCATGAACCAGCTCGCGGACGCCGTCAAGGTGACGCTCGGCCCCAAGGGCCGCAACGTCGTCCTCGAGAAGAAGTGGGGCGCCCCCACGATCACCAACGATGGTGTCTCCATCGCCAAGGAGATCGAGCTGGAGGACCCGTACGAGAAGATCGGCGCCGAGCTGGTCAAGGAAGTCGCCAAGAAGACGGACGACGTCGCCGGTGACGGTACGACCACCGCCACCGTCCTCGCCCAGGCCCTGGTGCGCGAGGGTCTGCGCAACGTCGCGGCCGGCGCCAACCCGATGGCCCTCAAGCGCGGCATCGAGAAGGCCGTCGAGGCCGTCTCCGCCGCCCTGCTCGAGCAGGCCAAGGACGTCGAGACGAAGGAGCAGATCGCCTCCACCGCCTCGATCTCCGCCGCCGACACCCAGATCGGCGAGCTGATCGCCGAGGCCATGGACAAGGTCGGCAAGGAAGGCGTCATCACCGTCGAGGAGTCCCAGACCTTCGGTCTGGAGCTGGAACTCACCGAGGGCATGCGCTTCGACAAGGGCTACATCTCGGCGTACTTCGCCACGGACATGGAGCGTATGGAGGCCGTCCTCGACGACCCGTACATCCTGATCGCCAACTCGAAGATCTCCAACGTCAAGGACCTGCTCCCGCTGCTGGAGAAGGTCATGCAGTCGGGCAAGCCGCTGCTGATCATCGCCGAGGACGTCGAGGGCGAGGCCCTGTCCACGCTGGTCGTCAACAAGATCCGCGGCACCTTCAAGTCCGTCGCCGTCAAGGCTCCGGGCTTCGGCGACCGCCGCAAGGCCATGCTCGGCGACATCGCCATCCTCACGGGCGGCGAGGTCATCTCCGAGGAGGTCGGCCTCAAGCTGGAGAACGCGACCCTGGACCTCCTGGGCCGCGCCCGCAAGGTCGTCATCACCAAGGACGAGACCACCATCGTCGACGGCGCCGGCTCGACCGACCAGGTCAACGGCCGCGTCAACCAGATCCGTGCCGAGATCGAGAACAGCGACTCGGACTACGACCGCGAGAAGCTCCAGGAGCGCCTGGCGAAGCTGGCCGGCGGCGTGGCCGTCATCAAGGCCGGTGCCGCCACCGAGGTCGAGCTCAAGGAGCGCAAGCACCGCATCGAGGACGCCGTCCGCAACGCGAAGGCGGCCGTCGAGGAGGGCATCGTCGCCGGTGGCGGCGTGGCCCTGCTCCAGGCCTCCCAGGTCTTCGACAAGCTGGAGCTGGACGGCGACGAGGCGACCGGCGCCAACGCCGTGAAGCTCGCGCTGGAGGCCCCGCTGAAGCAGATCGCCGTCAACGGCGGTCTCGAGGGCGGCGTCGTGGTGGAGAAGGTCCGCAACCTGACCGTCGGTCACGGCCTGAACGCCGCGACGGGCGAGTACGTGGACATGATCGCCGAGGGCATCATCGACCCGGCGAAGGTGACGCGCTCCGCGCTGCAGAACGCCGCCTCCATCGCCGCGCTGTTCCTCACCACCGAGGCCGTCATCGCGGACAAGCCGGAGAAGGCCGCGGCCCCCGCCGGCGGCGGCATGCCGGGCGGTGACATGGACTTCTGACCGGCACGCCGGTCACCCGTCCTTCTCCCGAGGGCGGCACCCGGGCTTCGGCCCGCGGTGCCGCCCTCGGGCGCGTTCCGGGGCCCGGGGCCGGGCCCGCCGCGCGCGCCGCCGGGGCAACGGCCGTGTCCCCCGGGGGAGACGGGTGGAGCGGAGCGGGAATTCCGGTCCGGCCGGGGCCGTTGACCGGGGCAGGCGCGAGTCCATGCGCGTGCACAGAGTTCTCCCGGACCACCAAGGAGCCACCGTGACCATCTCCGCACCCGAGGCGTCCCCCCGCACCGCCCGGTTACTCGGCAGGCCCGCCACCCTGAACGGACTGACGGTGGCCAACCGCGTCGTGATGGCCCCGATGACCCGCGAGCACTCCCCGGGCGGCGTCCCCGGCGCGGACGTGGCCGCCTACTACGCCCGCCGGGCCGCCGCCGGGGTCGGCCTGATCATCACCGAGGGCACCTACGTCGGCCATCCGTCGGCCGGGCAGAGCGACCGCGTGCCGCGCTTTCACGGCGAGGAGCAACTGGCGGGCTGGAAGGGGGTCGCGGAGGCGGTGCACACCGCCGGCGGCCGGATCGTCCCGCAGCTCTGGCACATCGGCATGGAGCGCGGCCAGGGCGACCCGCCGTTCCCGGACGCCCCCGCCGTCGGACCCTCCGGGCTGCGCCTCGGCGCCGACCGCCCCACCGGGCGGCAGATGACCCTCCGCGACCTGGACGACGTCATCGGCGCCTTCGCCGACGCCGCTGCCGCCGCCGAGCGCCTCGGCTTCGACGGCGTGGAGATCCACGGCGCCCACGGCTACCTCGTCGACCAGTTCCTCTGGGCGGGCACCAACCGCCGCACCGACGCCTACGGCGGCGACATCGCCTCCCGGACCCGCTTCGCCGCCGAGACCGTGGCCGCCGTGCGGGCCGCCGTCTCCCCGGGCTTCCCGGTGCTGTTCCGGTACTCCCAGTGGAAGGTCGGCGCCTACGAGGCCCGGATCGCCGCCACCCCCGGGGAACTGGAGGCGGTGCTCGCCCCGCTCGCCGCGGCCGGCGTCGACGCCTTCCACGCCTCCACCCGCCGCTACTGGGTCCCCGAGTTCGACGGCTCGGACCTCAACCTGGCGGGCTGGACGAAGAAGCTCACCGGCAGGCCCGCCATCACCGTCGGCGCGGTCGGCCTCGACGGCGGCTTCACCGCCGCCCCGCGGGACGGCGGGGCCCCGGCCGACAGCCTCGACGGCCTCCTCGACCGGCTGGAGGGCGACGAGTTCGACCTCGTCGCCGTGGGCCGCGCACTGCTCCAGGACCCCGAGTGGGCCGCCAAGGTGCTCGACGGCCGCCTCGGCGAACTGGAGCCCTTCCGGCCCGCCTCCCTGGGCACCCTGAGCTGAGGCGGCGCGGCGCCCCCTCCCCGGCCCCGCCGCGACCCGCGCCGTCCGTGCCCGCGCCGTCCGCGGGCGCGGCGGTCCCGGGGGCGGGGTGGTCCCGGGGGCGGGGTGGTCCCGGGGGCGGGGTGGTCCGGAGGGAGGGGCCCGGCCCGGGGGAGGGCCCCGGCCCGGGTCTCAGCCCATCGGCTCGACGTCGACGCGCACCGGCGTCCCCCACACGCGCAGCACCTCGTAGTCGGTGAACTCGTGCACCAGCCGGTACGCCATCGCCGCGCGCGGCCCCCGGCGCTGCGCCGCGAGGTACAGCTCGGCCTCGCGCCGGTCCCGCCGGGGCGTGCCGCACAACTGCCACGCCTGCCCGTTCCACGCCTCCGGCAGCCAGCGCTGCTGGGGCTGCGGACGGTCCCCGCGCACCCCGTAGCGGGACTGCACCGGCTCGGCGGCGCGGGCCGGCAGGGGACCGCCGTTGTACTCGTCGCGGCGGGCGGCGCGGCGCCGGGTCTCGCAGAGCAGGCACAGGTCGGGGGCGGCCGTGTCGACCGGCCCGTTGGGGTGGTCGAGGCAGCGGGTGGTGGGGGCCGCCGCGGCGACGCTCTCCTCCAGTTGGTCCAGCGCGCGCCTCAGGTCCGCCCTGACCTCGTGCAGCTTGGCGTCGGGGGTGTCGGCGGCCAGGGCCTCGCCGTGCTCACCGAGGAGGCGCAGGGCGCGGCCCAGGGCGGTCCGCTGGGCGTGGTTCATGTCGTTCAGGGTCGCACACGGCGGGGCCCCGCACCTCAGCCGTGCGCCGCCGCCAGGGCGGAGCGCAGCCGCCCCTGGGAGTCCTCCAGGAGGCGGGCGGCGGTGGGGGCGTCCACGTCGGCCAGCAGGGCGAGTATGGCGTGCTTGACCTCGCCGTCGGTGGCGTCCAGGGCGCGTTCGATGTCGTCGTCGGCCGCGCCGGTGGCGAGGGCGACGATGCGGCGGGAGCGGGCGCGCAGCTTCTCGTTGGAGGCGCGGACGTCGACCATCAGGTTCCCGTAGGTCTTGCCCAGCCGGACCATGGTGATCGTCGACAGCATGTTGAGGACGAGCTTCTGCGCCGTGCCGGACTTGAGCCGGGTGGAGCCGGTGATCAGCTCGGGGCCGACGACCACCTCGATGCCGTGGTCGGCGGCGGCGGCCAGCTCGCTGCCGGAGTTGCAGGCCAGGCCGACGGTGAGGGCGCCGAGCGACCGGGCGTGGCGGACGGCGCCGACGGCGTAGGGGGTGCGGCCGGAGGCGGAGACGCCGACCACGGTGTCGTCGGCGGTCAGGGCGAGGGCGTCCAGGTCGGCGCGGGCCAGCTCGGGGGAGTCCTCGGCGCCCTCGACGGAGGTGACCACGGCCTCGGGGCCGCCCGCGATCAGGCCGACGACCTGGCCGGGGGCGGTGTTGAAGGTCGGCGGGCACTCGGAGGCGTCGAGCACGCCGAGCCGCCCGGCGGTGCCGGCGCCCGCGTAGACGAGCCGCCCGCCGCGGGACATCCGGGCGGCGACGGCGTCGACGGCGGCGGCGATCTCGGGCAGCCGCGCGGCCACGGCCGCGGGCACGGCGGTGTCCTCGCCGTTCATCAGCCGGGCGATCTCCAGCGTCGGCATCCGGTCGATCTCGGCCAGCTCGGGACGGAACGCCTCGGTGGTGAGCGTCTCCAGCTGGTCGCGCAGGCCGGGGTGCGGGTGGCGGGGGGTGCGGGAGGTGGAGGTCATACGGGGTGGCTCTCTCCGTGCGATGCGGGGCGGTGCGGTGCGGTGCGGATGCGGTGCGGTGCGGTGCGGGGCGGCGGGCCGGGTTCCCCGGTCCTGTCGTCACGTTCCCCCGTTCACCCGGAGGGCGGGCCGCCGGGCGGACGGGAGGCGACGGCGGGGCCCGGGGCCTCTCGTTTGGATCATGCCGGGCTCGCGGGGTCCGGCCCGATCCAAACGAAAGACATCTAGCGGCCGGTGCCGCCGCGGGGGGCGTGGCGGTGGGCCAGGGCCTCGTAGGAGGCGGACAGGGCGGGGCCCGCCGTGTCGTAGGTGCGCTGGGCGACGCCCACGAACAGGCAGTCCACGACCAGGAGCTGACTGGTCCGGGAGGACATCGCGGCGGGCCGCAGCTCGCTCTCCCGCGCGGTGGAGGTGGTCAGTACGTGGTCGGCGTACTGCGTGACCGGGCCGTCGGGGCGGCCGGTGACGGCGATGGTGGTCGCGCCGCGCTCGAAGGCGACCCGGAGCGGCTCGATCACGTCGCCCGTCGACCCGGAGTGGGTGATGGCGAGCGCGACGTCCCCGGCGCGGAGCTGCACGGCGTTGGTGACGGCGAGGTGCGGGTCGCCGGGGGAGTGCGCCAGCAGCCCGATGCGCAGCAGCTTCTGGGTGAGGTCCTGGGCGACCAGCCCGGAGGCGCCGATCCCGTAGGCGTCGATGCGGCGGGCGGTGGCGAGCGCGGTGACGGCGGCGCCGAGCTGCGCGGTGTCCAGTCCGGCGGCGGTGTCGGCGAGGGTCTGCTGCTCGTCGTAGGCGAGCTTGGCGACGACGTCGGCGATCGGGTCGTCGACGGCGATGTCGGTGGTGATGGCGGGCGCCCGGCCGGACTGCTGCTGGGCGGCGAGCCCGGCCAGCGCCAGGCGCAGGTCCCGGTAGCCGGGGTAGCCGAGCAGGCGGGCGGTGCGCACCACGGTCGCCTCGCTGGTGCCGGTCAGTTCCGCGAGGCCGGTGACCGTGAGGGCGGCGCAGCCCGCCGGGTCCCCGGCGACGGCCTCCGCGACGCGCTGCATGGAACGGGTCATCGACGGCGTCAGCGTGCGCACCTTGGCGGCGAGGGCGGCGGGAGCCGGGAGGGAGGCCCGGGAACCGCCGGGAACGGTGGCCGCGGCCGGTGGGACGAAACTTTCCTTCAGGTCATCGGTCACTAATGAAAGATATTTTCGTTATGGTGCCGGGTCAAGAGTGCGCACAATGGAGGCATGGACCCCATCAGCCCCCTGGAACAGGCGTTGCACGCCGCCCGCGCCCTCGTCCTGGCCGATCTGGTCGCGGGACGGGTCGCGGAGGCGGACGTCGTCTCGCTGGTCGAGGAGGCCGTCGCCGGGCGCCGCTGGTGGGTCGAGCAGTGGCCGGAGGGCGCCGGGTTCGTGGCCGGACTGGTCGCCCAGGACGTGCAGGACGCCCTGCTGGAGCGGTACGGCCGCTGGCCGCTGTGCCCGGTCTGCGGTTCCGGCGACCCGCACGCCCTGGAGGTGGAGCCCGAGCTGGGGCCGGACCCGCGCTGGGTGTGCCACCGGGCCGGTGTCGTCGTCGCCCCCGTCGGCTCGCTGGGCGCCGCCCTCGGCGGCCCCCTGCCGTCGTAGGGGTCCCGGTGGCGCTCTACATCGATCCGCCGACCTGGCCGGGGCACGGCCGCCTCTGGTCGCACCTGGTCAGCGACGTCTCCTACGCCGAGCTGCACCTGTTCGCGGCGGCCCTCGGCGTGCCGCGCCGCGCCTTCGAGCGCGACCACTACGACCTGCCCGCGCAGCGCTACGCGGACGCGGTCGCCGCCGGGGCGCTCCAGGTGAGCAGCCGCGAGGTGGTGCGGCTGCTGCACGGGGCGGGGCTGCGGCGGCGCAAGGGCGCGGCGGGGCCGCCGGGCCCGGTGCCCCCGGGGACGTCGGGCGGGCCCGTGCTCCCCTCGGCGCGTCCGGCGCCGTGGCGTCCTGTGGTCCCGGGCGGTCCCCACCCGTGGCCCGCGCCGGGCGGCGCGGGTCCGCCGGGTCAGCCGGGGAGTTCGTAGACCAGCAGGCCCGTCTCCTCCTCGCGCCGGGTCCGGACGTATCCGGCGCGGGTGAGGACGGCCTGCGAGGCGGTGTTGTCCGGCTCGGTCATCGCCAGCAGGCGGGTGCCGCCCTCCCGGGCCGGCGGCCACGCCGACAGCGCGCGCAGCGCCTCGGTGGCGTATCCCCGGCCCCGGCCGTCCACCGCGAGGTCGTAGCCGATCTCGGCGCGGTTCTCGCCGTTCGGCGGGCCGTGGAAGCCGATGGCGCCGACCGCGCGCCCGTCCTCGGCGCGGACCAGGACGAAGACGCCCCACTCGGGCCGGTGGGCCCCCGCCTCGTACGCCGTGACCAGCATCCGCGAGGCGTCCCGGGTGCCCTGGAACGGCCCGCTCGCCACCCAGTCGAAGCCGCCGCCGCCGCCCGCGGCGAGGTCGAGGGCGGCGGCCGGGGTGAGGCCGTGGAGGCGGAGACGCCCGGCGGGCAGGACGAGGTCGTTGCGCCAGGTCCACGCGGCGGGCCGGGTCCGGCCGGGCAGCTCGCCGCGGCCGGTGGCCCACAGCAGGGTGCTCAGGGGGTCCGGGCCGGGCGGCACGTGCGGGAAGATCCGGGTCAGCGCGTACGCGCACAGCTCGGCGGACGGCTCGTGGACCAGCCCGAGGCCCGTCGCGATGTCATGGGTGTGCGCCAGCACCTCGGTGACGCCCATGGCCGCGAACCCCTCGCGGCCCGCGCTGCGGTGGGGGTAGGGGTGGAAGGCGCGGGCGTCGGCCGGGGCGGTGGCCGCGGCGGCGGCCAGCAGCGCCCCGGCGGTCTCCAGGACGTGCAGGACGTCCTCGGGCCCGGTGCCCTCGTCGAGGGTGATCCCGAAGGGGACGTAGGCGTCGGCGGCCCGCGCGGCGAGCTGCCCGGCGTAGGCGAAGAGGGTCTCGGCCAGGTGCTCCGCCGTGGCGCGGCAGCTCCACTCCAGGCCCGCCGCCGGTGTGCCGTCCCAGTCCCGGTCCACCGCCGTGCGCAGCAGCGCGACGGAGCCCGCGACGGCCTCCGTCACCCGCGCCGCGGCGAGCTCCCCGCCCCTGCCGCAGGCCGGCTCCCCGCCCGCGCCGTGCCCCGTGGCCCCGTCCGTGTCCCGCCCCGTCGTCACCATGGCCGGGAGGCTACGGGGCGGACGCGTCCCCGGGCGAGAGGATTTCCAGCTCGGCGGCGAGGTTGTAGCGGGCGGTGGCCTCCCAGGCGTCCCGCCCCCGGGGGGTGTGGAACAGCCGGGGCAGGGCGAGGAGGCGGCGCAGGACGTCGGACCGCCCGGCGCGGAAGGCGTCGGAGGGCACGAAGTGGTACTCCTCGCGGACGGCCGCCGTGTACGCGGCGTACGCCGAGGGCGGCGAGCCCAGGACGGCCAGGTCCGCGTCGCACAGCACCTGTCCGTCGCGGTCGTCGCCGGCCGGGTCGTGGGTGGCGGTGAGCAGCACCAGCCGGGCCACCTCGGCGGTCCGCCCCGCCCCCGCCCCGGCCTCGGTCAGCGCCCGCCGCGCGAGCCGCGCCGAGCGCTCCTCGTTCCCGGACAGCTCCGGCCGGTACACGGCGTCGTGGAACCAGGCGGCCAGCCGCACGGTGCCGGGGTCCGCGGCGTACTCGGCGAGGGCGTCCACGTGGTCGAGGACGGCGGTCAGGTGCGCGGTCGTGTGGTAGCGCCGCTGCGGTTCGCCCCATCGCCGCAGCAGGTCCTCGGCGTACGGCTGGGCCGGGGGGCCCGCCCCGGGCTCCCGCACGGCGTCCAGCACCCTGACGAACCGCCCCCGCAGGGCGTCGGCGTCGGTCATGGCCCCATTCTGGCGCCCGGGGGACGCCGGCACATCCGGCGGCGGTCCGGGCGGGCCCGGCGGTCCGGGAGCTCCGGCCGCCGGCGGCACCGGTACCCGGCGGTGCGGGTTCTGAGGGTGCGGGGGCGGGGCACGGCGGTGCGGGTTGTGAGGGCGCCGGGTGCCGGTCCCGGACGGCCTCTGGTCCCGGTGGTGCCGGGGGCCGGTGTTCCCGGGCCTCCCCGCGCCCCTCGGTCCCGCGCCCCTCGGTCCCCGCGCCGGGCCGGAGCGGTGTCCTCCGGCCCGGCGCCCCCACCGGTCCGCGCGTCCGCGGCGGGGCGGGAGCGCGGGGCCTCCCCGCGCGGGGCGTCCTCCGCCCCTACCGTGTCCGCATGACGACTCCCGCTGATGTGCACGACGTACGCGATCCCGCGCTCCCCGGACGGCTCCTGGAGGCCGAACGGGACGAACTGCTCCCCCTGTTGCGCTCCCGCTCCGCGGACGACCTCGCGCTGCCGGTGGCGGCGTGCCCCGGCTGGACGGCGCGGGACCTGCTGGCGCACTGCGCGGCGGCGTTCACCCGGGTCCTGGAGGGGCGGCTGGAGAAGGGCGTGTTCACGGCGGAGTCCAACGAACGGGACATCGCCGAGCGGGCCGGCTGGGACGCCCCGCGCGTCCTCGACGAGCTGGAGCGCGGGATGACCGGGGTCGGTCCCCTGATCGCGCGGGCGGACGGGGTGCTGGACCTGCTCGCGCTGGGGGAGTGGGTGCACGCCGGTGATCTGCGCGAGACCTTCGGGGTGCCGGGGGCGTACGCGGGCGCGGGGCTGGCCCACGCCCTGCCGCTGCTCGCCCAGATCACCCGTGGCCAGGGGCATCTGCCGCTCCACGCCGACCTCGACGACACGGACGCCCCGCTGCGCCTCGGCGCCGCCCCGGGCGACCGGACCCCGGCCCGCTACCTCGGCCCGGCCCCGGTCCTGGTCCGCCTCTACGGCGGACGCGCGACGGCGCCCTCCGGGTACGAGCTGGCGGGGGCGACGGCGGAGGAGCTGAGCCTCTTCGGCTGGTGAGGCGCGCGCCGGGCGCGGGGCGCGGGTGCGACGCGGTGCGGCGGGGCCGGGTGCGGGGCACGGGCGCGGAGGCCCGGCCGGGACCGGCACGCGGGTCGGCACGCGGGTCGGCCACGGGTCCGGGCGAGGGCCGGACACGGCGCCGGGTCCGGCCGGCGACGGTCGGACGGGGGCCGGACGCGGGTCCGGTGTGCCCCGGTTCCGCGTCCGGTGCGTCCCGGTCCCGTGCCCGGCCGTGCGCGGGGGCGGGGGCACGGTGTCCGGAAGGGTGGCCGAAGGACGACGGAGGCGGTGGGAAACGGGGGCGGCGCGGTTTCCGAGGGGGCCCCTCCGGGGCCTGTCGGGGTTTAGTCTTTGATTGGACTAGACCTATAGCAGCCCACGAAGCCGACGAATGGGGTCCCATGAGCAAGCGTGCAGTCCTGGAGGTGATCGCCCTCGACGTCGAGGACGCGGTCGCCGCCCAGGCCGGAGGCGCTGACCGCCTCGAACTGGTCACCGACATGGCCGCGGACGGCCTCACCCCGTCGACCGGGACCGTCGCCGCGATCCGCGCCGCCGTCGACATCGACCTCCGGGTGATGCTGCGGCTCGCCGACGGCTTCGCCGCCGGTGACGTCGACCGGCTCGCGGAGCTGGCCGGCGAGCTGCGGGAGACCGCCGGGGCCACCCAGTTCGTGCTCGGCTTCCTCGGCGCCGACGGCGATCTGGACGTCGACGCGGTGGAGCGCGTCGCCGGGGCCCTGGACGGCTGCCGGTGGACCTTCCACCGCGCCATCGACCGGGCCGCCGACCGCGACGCCCTGCGCAAGCGGCTCGCCGACTTCCCCGGCCTGGACACCTATCTGACGGCCGGTGCCGCCGACGGCGTCGACGAGGGCCTGGCCACCCTGGTCGCCGAGGCGGAGCGGCACGGCGAGCACGGCTACGAGCAGCAGCTCCTCGTCGGCGGCGGCCTGCGCCTGGACCACGTGCCCACGCTGCTGGAGGCCGGCATCGACGGCTTCCACATCGGCGGCGCGGCCCGTCCGGAGGGCTGGGACGGCCCGGTGTCGGCGGAGTCGGTCGCCCAGTGGCGGGCCGTGCTGGACGCGAAGTGACCCCGAGGCGGGGAGGCACCGGGCACGCCGTCCGGCGCCTCCCCACCGACGCGCCGTCCTCCGGAGACCCCCGGTCGGCCGGGCACGGTGAGCACGCGCCGCCCGGCGGCCGTGGGTACGCGCCGCACGGTGCCGGTCGCGCCCGGCGGGGCGCGGGGCGGGGGACGGCCGTGGCGGCCGGAGGCCGCTGAGGCTGCGCTGACGGTCGTGGCCGCGACCGGGCTCTCGTGACGGTCACGGCCGTGGTCGTACGGCCGGGGGCCGCCCGGGGTGAGGTTCCGACGCGCCTGCCCGGACTCCCGGGCCCGCGCCCGGTACCGGTGCGTGTTCCGCGCGGGCGCGGGCGGGGAGCGGCGGGGCACAACCCCCGGGACGCCGCGGGGCTGCCGGGGTTCCGTACAGGTGGGCCGATCGTCCACCGGGACCTCGGGAGCACCGCCGCGCCCACGGGACCGCGCGAGCGGGGGCGGGCGTGTCCGGGGACGGGGGCCGGCTGGGGCGTGGTGGCCGGGGCGCCGTGAGCGGACGGCCGCCGGGGGCGGCGGTACCGGCGGCGCCCACCGGGTCCGTCCCGCACCGGACGAACCCGGCCCGTACGGCGGCCCGGGACACCCGGCTCGTACCGCGCCCGGGACACCCCGGCCCGCACTCCAGCCGGGGACGCTCCGCCCCGGCGCCCATGGACGTTCCGGGACGGCTCAGTGGGAACCCCCACGGCGCCTCGGCGGACCCGGGCACGGGATGTCCGGGCGCGGGGACGTCCGGACCGTCCGGCTCCGTGCCGCTCAGCCCAGTTGGGCCGGCAGGGCCGTCGTGTGGGTGACGATCAGGCCCGAGACGGCGCGGGTGAGGCAGACGTAGAGGCGGCGCAGGCCCGTGCGCTCGTCGGGTTCGCCGTCGACCACCGCGCCCGGCTCGTCCAGGACGACGTAGTCGTACTCCAGGCCCTTGGCCAGGGACGCCGGGACCAGGGTCAGCCGGGACTCGCGGGTGGTCTCCTCGCCGGGGGCCAGGGGCGCCAGGCCCGCCGCGGCGAGCGCCCCGGCCAGCTCCGGCACGCGCGCGTCGGCGGCGATCAGGCCGACCGACCCCTCCCGGGCCAGCAGCTCCCGGCAGGCACCGGTCACGTCGTCCGTCCCGGTGGCCGCGCGGACCTCGAAGAACCCCGGGTTCTCCCGCACCGACCCGACCGGCGCCAGCCCCGGCGCGATGTGCGGCAGCAGCCGGGAGGCATAGGCGATCACGTCCGTCGGCACACGGAACCCGGCGGTCAGCTCCTCCACCACCGCGTCGGCCTTGCCCAGGTGGGCCAGCGCCTCGGCCCAGCTCCGGGTCGCCCACGGCGTGGTGCCCTGCGCCAGGTCGCCCAGCACCGTCGCGGAACCGGTGGTGCAGCGCCGCCCCACCGCGCGGTACTGCATGGGGGAGAGGTCCTGCGCCTCGTCGAGGACCACATGGCCGAGGGAGGGGGTGCGTTCGATCAGGTCGGCGGCCTCGTCGATCAGCACCGCGTCGGCGGGCGACCAGCGGGCCGACCGCACCGACCGGGCCGGCCGCGCCCACAGCAGCGCCTTCTGCTCGTCGGCGTCGAACACGCCCTCGGCGTGCTCCGCCAGGTGGTCCGGGTCGGAGAGCAGCCGGAGCACCAGCTTCGCCGGGTCGGCCTGCGGCCAGACGGCCTTCACCAGCGCCTTGACGGCGGGATTGCGGGCCACCGCGTCCTGCACCCGGTCGTCCGGGGCCTCGCCCGCCCGCTCCATCCGCACCAGCACGGCGTGCGCGATCCGCTGCGGGAGGGCCTCGCGGGCGGCGCCGTAGCGGATGTCCCGCTCCAGCAGCTCGCCGACGATCTCCGCCACCTCGTGCGCGGGCACCCGCCAGTGGCGCGAGCCGCGGACCACCACGACCGGCTCGGCGGGCGGCGTGATCCCCGCGTACAGCGCCCGGCGCAGCACCAGGGCCATCCGGGCGTCGCCCTTGACCGCGGCGGTCGCGGGGTCGTCGGCGCCGCGCACCTCGACGTGGGCGACCAGGTCGTCCACGGTGGCCTGCCGCACCGTCAGCTCGCCCAGCGCGGGCAGCACCTGCTCGATGTAGTGGAGGAAGGAGCGGTTCGGGCCGACGACCAGCGTGCCGGCGCGGGCCAGCCGCTCGCGGTGGGCGTAGAGGAGGTAGGCGACCCGGTGCAGGCCCACGGCGGTCTTCCCGGTCCCCGGGCCGCCTTGGACGCAGACGCTCCCGGAGAGCCCGGCGCGCACGATCTCGTCCTGCTCGGGCTGGATCGTCGCCACGATGTCCCGCATCGGGCCCACGCGCGGCCGCTCGATCTCCCGCTGGAGCAGCCTGCTGGTGGCCGCCGCCTCCGCCGGGTCGGACAGGCGCTCGTCCTCGTACGCCGTGAGGTCGCCGCCGGTGTAGCCGAAGCGGCGGCGGAGCCCGATGTCCATCGGGTCCTTGGCGGACGCCCGGTAGAACGGCTGCGACACGGGCGCCCGCCAGTCGATCACCATCGGGTCGCCCGCGGCGTCGTGCACATGGCGCCGTCCGATGTAGAAGCGCTCGCCCCCGGCGCCCTCGGCCGCCTCCGCGCCCGGCGCGTGCAGGTAGTCGAGGCGGCCGAAGAACAGCGGGGTGCCGCCGAGGTCGGCGAGCGCCTTGACGCGGTCCTCGATCTGGCGTTGCAGCACGGTAGCGTTGACCCAGTTCGCGGTGACGTCGGTGATGTCGAGGGCCTCGGCGTCCTCGCGCATCGCGCGCAGCGCGGAACGGGAGGAGGCGAGGTGGGCGCGCTCCCGGGCCAGTGGGTCGTCGGGGGCGGGCGGGGGCACGGGCGTGGACAAGGGAGCTCCTTCGGACGGCCTGCGGGGGTGGACGGCGCGGGCGGCGGCACGCGCTGCGGCGGCCCGGTGTCGCGCGGAAACCGGCCGGTTTCCGTCCGGACGGAGGCACTCCGTGGAGGAGGCGGGGAAGAGCGGGATTCTAGGCGACGGCGGCCGGCGGACGCCAACGGGTTTCCCCGGGGTGTCCGTCCCTCCCGGGGGGCGCGGGTAAGCGGGGGGTGCTCCCGCGCGCGCCGTACCCGCAGGACCGCGCCGCCACCGTCCGGGTCGGCCCGCCCTACCGCCCTTCCTGGCGTGCCTCGCCCGGTTTCCGCAGGCCCGGGCCCCGCCTCTCCGGCCGTTCCTCTCCCGACCCCCCTTCCTCCCCCAGGTGTCCCCTAGGGGACAGGGGTGCCGGGGCGGGGGCCGGGGTCCGTCCGGGGGCGTACGCGGGGGCGGGCGGATTCGGTCTGCGGACCGATGCCGGACGCATGCCCGGAATATCACCATGGAGGCATGAGCGCAGCAACCGTTTCCCCTGTCCCGGCCCCGGCCCGACCGGCCGGTGCCACGCCCGTGACCGACAGCCACCGGCACCGCCTCGGCGATGCCCTGCGGGCCGCCAAGGTGCTCGCGGGCGCCGCCTTCGACGTGGTCCTCCTCGGGGAGTACGGCGAGGAGGCCGGCGTCCGCCGCCGCTGACCCGGCCCTCCGCCGTACCGCCGCCCCGGCGGACAGGAACCCGTCCCGGAGTACCGGACCGCGCCGGACGTACCGCCGGTGCCGTTCCGTCCGCCCGGTGTGGACCGTCGTCCCGTCGTCCCGTCGTCCGGCGCACACGGTCACCCGTCGTCCGGCCCCGCGCGCGCCGCGCACCGGGTGGTGCCGGTGTCGACGCCCGTCCCGGCGACGCCCGTTCGGGCGCCCGGCATCGCGTCCCGCGGACCGCGCAGCCCGCGAGCCCGCAGCCCGCGTCCCGCGTCCCGCGCGGTCCGCGGCCCCGCCACCGGGAGCCGCTGGCCGGAGCCCGGGCCCTCAGCCCTCGGTCAGGAGTTCGTCCGCGTCCATGATCCGGTAGGCGTAGCCCTGTTCCGCCAGGAAGCGCTGGCGGTGGGCGGCGAAGTCCTGGTCGATGGTGTCGCGGGCGACGACCGAGTAGAAGTGCGCCTGGTGGCCGTCGGCCTTGGGCCGCAGCACCCGGCCCAGCCGCTGGGCCTCCTCCTGCCGGGAGCCGAAGGTGCCCGAGACCTGGATGGCGACCGTCGCCTCCGGCAGGTCGATCGAGAAGTTCGCGACCTTGGAGACCACGAGCACCCCGATCTCCCCGCGCCGGAAGGCGTCGAAGAGCTTCTCCCGCTGGGCGTTGGTCGTCTCCCCCTTGATCACCGGCGCGCCCAGGTGCTCGCCCAGCTCGTCGAGCTGGTCGATGTACTGCCCGATGACGAGGATCTGCTGCCCGGCGAAGCGCCGCACGATCGCCTCGGTCACCCTCCGCTTGGTGGCGGTCGTCGCGCAGAACCGGTACTTCTCCTCCGACTCGGCGGTGGCGTAGGCCAGCCGCTCGGACTCGGTGAGGTTGACCCGGACCTCGACGCAGTCGGCGGGCGCGATGTAGCCCTGCGCCTCGATCTCCTTCCACGGCGCGTCGAACCGCTTCGGCCCGATGAGCGAGAAGACGTCCGACTCCCGCCCGTCCTCGCGCACCAGGGTCGCCGTCAGGCCGAGCCGCCGCCGCGCCTGGAGGTCGGCCGTGAACTTGAAGACCGGCGCGGGGAGCAGGTGCACCTCGTCGTAGATGATCAGCCCCCAGTCGCGGGAGTCGAACAGCTCCAGGTGCGGATAGACGCCCTTCCGCCGGGTCGTGAGCACCTGGTACGTGGCGATGGTGACCGGGCGGATCTCCTTCTTCGTGCCGCTGTACTCGCCGATCTCGTCCTCGGTGAGCGAGGTGCGCCGCACCAGCTCGTGCTTCCACTGCCGGGCGGAGACGGTGTTGGTGACCAGGATCAGCGTCGTCGACCGGGCCTGCGCCATCGAACCGGCGCCGACCAGGGTCTTGCCCGCGCCGCAGGGCAGGACGACCACCCCGCTGCCGCCGTGCCAGAAGTTCTCCACGGCCTGCTTCTGGTACGGGCGCAGCGCCCAGCCGTCCTCGGCCAGCTCGATCGGGTGCGCCTCCCCGTCGACGTACCCGGCGAGGTCCTCCGCGGGCCAGCCCAGCTTCAGCAGGGTCTGCTTGATCTGACCGCGCTCGGAGGGGTGCACCGCCACCGTGTCGGCGTCGATCCGGGCGCCGACCAGCGGGGCGATCCGCTTCGACTTCAGCACCTCCTCCAGCACCGGGCGGTCGGTGGTGGTCAGCACCAGCCCGTGCGCCGGATGCTTGCTGAGGGTCAGCCGGCCGTAGCGGTCCATCGTCTCCGCGATGTCGACGAGCAGCGCGTGCGGCACCGGATAGCGGCTGTACTCCACCAGCGCGTCCACGACCTGCTCGGCGTCGTGCCCGGCCGCCCGCGCGTTCCACAGGCCGAGCGGGGTGACGCGGTAGGTGTGGATGTGCTCCGGTGCCCGTTCCAGTTCCGCGAACGGCGCGATGACCCGGCGGCAGTCGTCGGCCTGCTCGTGGTCGACCTCGAGCAGCAGGGTCTTGTCGGACTGGACGATCAACGGACCATTCACGGGCGGCACCTTTCGCACGCACAGACGGCCGGACGTCGGTTCGGCCAATCGTCCAGTGTGCCTGATCGCGGGGTGCCCGGTCCGGCTACGGCAACGTGACCTTGTCGGCTCCCGGTGTCCCGGAGGCCGCGGGGCCGGGCGGGGGCGGGCCGGTGGAGCCCGGGGCGAGGGCGCCGATCAGCGCGGCGGCGGTCACGACGGCGGCGACGGAGACGGCGACGGCGGAGCGGGTGGTGTCGGAGAGCTGCGCGCACATGGGGGCCGGCCTTTCGGAGGGTGCGGAACGCGGTGCGTCCGGTGGCTGCCCGCGCCGCGCGGCGCCGATGCGCGGAGCGGGCGGAACTCCCCCGCGCGTGGGAACCGCACGGCGTGGCGCGCATGGACCGGCGCGTACACCCGGACGGCGCAACGGCGGCCGGACCCGCACCCGTCCCGCACTCCCGTCGGGGCACCGGCGTCCCCGCACTCCCGGCGGGGCACCGGTCGGTCCCGCGCTGCCGGTGGGGTGCCGACCGGTCCCAGCGCCGCCCGGTCCCGGCCATCGCCCGGTCACGGTGGGCACCCGCCCGGCGCCGCTCGCTCCCACTGGACACCGGCCCCGCACCCGGCGCGGCCCTGATCTGCTGATCTGCGGGTCTCCGGGCCCGCTTCCGCCCCGAGCCGACGTCCCTCCCCGGGCCCCGGGCCAGGCCCCGGTCCCCGCGTCCCTCCCCGGGCCCCCGGGGAGGGGGCCGGTCCCGCCGCCCCGGTCCCGTGGCCCGACCGGCCTCGGACGCCCCTCCGGCCGGGCCCCCGGTCAGGGCACCTCGTCCGCGAGTTCCGCCACGCCCGTGATCCGGTGCAGCGGATAGGTGCGCACCTCGTCCGCCGTGTGGTCGTACGCCGTGACGAAGCCGCCCTCCACGCCGACCGGCGCGATGACCCGCTGGCTGGCGGCGCCCTCGGCGTTGACGTAGCCGATCCACAGCGTCCCGCCGGTCAGGACCGCGGCCTGCACCGTCGCGAGGGTCTCGGCGGCGCTGGTCCGGGGCAGCTCCCCGGGCCCGGCGGCGGCCCCCGAGCCGTCGGCGGCGGGCTTGCGCGGCGCGGTGGCCGCCAGGTCGCCCGCCCGGACGGCGCGGATCGCGGCGGCGAGCAGGACGTCGTCCGGCACCGGCGGCCCGTCCGGGACCGGCTCCGGCGGGGTGCGCGGCGGGGTGCGGCGGGCGTCGGCGCGGGTGATCAGCACATCGCCCGCGGCGGACTCGGCGGCCGGCGCGAACCCCATCGACCGCAGCCCCTCCAGCAGCGCCCCCGGGTCGGCCTGCGCGGCCAGCACGGTCGGTGCCAGGCGGCGCAGGCCCAGCGGGGCCGCCCGCTTGTCGGCCAGGATCTCGCTGAGCAGCGCGTCGTCGTCGCAGCGCACGTACGCCGAGGCGGCGCCCACCCGCAGCCGCCCGTGCCGCCGGGCCACGTCGTCGATGAGGTACGCGAGGGGCTGGGGGACCGGTGTACGGGAGTGGGCGGCCAGGAAGGCGTGCAGGTCGGCGGCGGTGCGCCCGGAGTCCAGGGCGCGCCGGACGGAGCCGGGGGTGAACCGGTAGACCGTGGCCCCGCCCTTGGACTCCACGTCGGCCAGCACCCCGAGGACATCGGCCAGCGGCCGCTCCAGCGGGCCCGGCGCCACCGCCGTGAGATCGGCCTGGAGCAGGACGTGGTCCAGCGGCTCGGGCAGCAGCGGGGCGAGCAGCCGGGCGGCGCGCGCGGCGGCGGCCGCCCGCTCGGCCGCCGTCGGGGGTGCCGTCACCGGGGGCGTGCGGTGGTGCACGGGGAGCTTGTCACCGGGGCCCGCGGGCGCCTCGTGCTCCGGCGGCTGCCCGTCGGCGGGCGCCGGGTGGTGCGCTCCGGCGGCCACCGGCCCGCGCCCCCCGGACCGCGCGGAACCCCGGCCCCCGTCGGCCCCGTCGGCCCCGTCGGCCCCGGCGGTCCCGGCTCCACCGCGCCCGCCCGCCCCCGCTCCGCCGCCGTCCGCGCCCGTGCCCGGCGCGCCCGCACCCGCGCCGTCCGCGCCGGAACCCCCCGCGCCGGACTCCTCCGCACCCGGGGCGGGCGCCTCGGGCCCGCCGGTCAGCGCGCGTCCCGGCGCCGACAGCGCCCCCCGCCCGGTGATCCCCAGCAGTTCCGCCTCCGCCAGCGTCCACCGGGCCAGCAGGGTGCGCGGATCGTCGTCCGCCCGCTCCCGCCGGTCCCCGCGCGGCGGGCGCTCCCAGTCCAGCCGGGCCAGTAGCGAGCCCTCGTCCGGCGCGGAGCCCTCGGGGAGCCGGGCCAGCAGGCCCAGCACCCGCTGCCGCACCTCGGGCGCCGCCGAGCGGTCCAGGCCGGGGCCGAGCGCGGAGAGCGTGCGGTCCTTCGCGTCCCGGCCGCCGACCAGCCCCGGCGCCCGGGTCGCCGTCAGCCAGGCCCCGGCCAGCCGCGCCCAGCGCTCGGCCGCCGGCAGCTCCCGCCACTCGTCGTGGGCCGGGGTCGCCGCGTACCGCTCGTCGGCCTCGCCGTCGGAGGCCAGCAGGCCCGCCGCGTACGCCAGCTCGGCCCAGAAGGCGGCCACCTGCTCCGGCACGTCCAGCGCGGCCGCGGTGCGCTTGAGGTCGCGCACGCTCAGCCCGCCGGCCCGCAGCACCGCGGGACCGCCCTCGTCCCAGTCCTTCAGCAACTCCTCCACCGTGGCCAGCGCCGTCAGCGCCTGGCCCGCCGCGGTGGCGTCCACCACCCGGGGAGGGTGCGCCGCGGCGGCCTCCACGGCGGGCGGCAGCGGCTCCGGCAAGCGGTGCGCCCGGCCGCCGCGCAGGTGCAGGGCCGCCTCGCGGGGCAGGACGACGGTGCCCGGCGCGGTCGGCAGCAGCAGCCCGCGCTCCAGCAGCCGGCGCAGATGGGGCGCCGGGTCATGGGTGACCTGCCCGTACGGCGGCCCCCACACCAGCCGGTCCAGCACCTGACGGGACTCCTCGGGAAGCCCGGCGAGCACCCCGGCCATCCGGCGCCGGTCGGCGAACAGGGCGGCCAGGGCGGCCACGGCGGACACCGAGTCGTGCGTCGAGGGCAGCCCGACGGCGGCCAGGATCTCCTGCACCCGGCCCGGCGACATGCCCGCCGCGGCCTCCCGCACGGTGGGCCCGAGCCCCGTCGGCGAGGGGTGGCGGGCGGAGGGGGCGAGCAGTTCCCGGGCGGTGCGCACCAGCCGCAGCCGGTCGTCGCCGCCCCACACGAGGGCCTGCTCGCGCAGCCCGGCCAGGGCCCGGGGGAGCGCGGCGGTCACGGCCGGGTCGGCGTCGTCACCGGCCATCAGCGCGAGCAGTTCGGAGTACGGCGCCGGGTCGGCGGCCACGGCCAGCGCCTGTGCCGTCTGGAGCGCGAACCGGTCCAGCCGCTCCAGCGCCCGCACCACCGAGGCGCGGGTGCCGGCCCGGGTGGCGAGCTGGGTGAGGTCCGTGGGCACGGGGGTGACGAGGTCGGGCCGGCTGCGCAGGAGGGCGGCCAGAGAGGCGTCGTCCCTGCCGCGGAGCGCCTCCGCGAGGGACCGGGGGGCCGCGGGCTTCTCCTCGGTGCTCATCGGCCCAACTTAGCCGGTGTCCCGTGCGGCGAGCAGTCGTGCCGCCGGGCCGCCCCGGCGCGGTGAACCGGTACCTTCGTGCCTCGGAGCACCACAACGCACCGGCCCGGAGGGGTTCGTGGGGATCGAGAGCGACCAGGTCGTCTACGAGTATCTGAGCCGCGTCGGCGACGTGGCGCAGCAGCGGCAGCTGCCGTCCGCCGCCCGGATGCGGCTGGTCGCGGACCTGCGCGAGCGGATCGACCGGCACCGGTCCGGGGCCGCCGCGGACAGTCCCGCCGCCGTGCGGCGCATCCTGGACGGGCTGGGCAGCCCCGACGACCTGGTCGAGGCGGCCGGAGCGGGGCCGGGGGCGGCGGGCGGCGCGCCCCCGCCGCCCGCCCCCGCCGTGCCCGTGCAGCGGGCGGACGAGCCCTCCGCCGGGTCCCGGGGCGCGGGCCCGCGCGGCGCCGCGCCGTCCCCGGGGGCCGCCGGGACCGGGGCGGCGGTGCCGGGGGGCATGGCGGGGGAGCGCGCCGAACGGCGCGAGTGGTGGCGGGTGGACGGGCCGTCCGGCGGCGCCGGGGGACCGTTCGGGACCGCCGGGGGCCCGTTCGGGGCCGGTGACGGCGTGCCGGGGTTCGTCGGCGGCGTGGAGATCCCGGAACTGCTCAGGCCGCCGCCGTCCGGGGATCCGGACGAGGACGACGCCGAGGACGGCGGGGCGCCGGACGCCCCCGGGGCGGAGGCCGCGGGCGGCGGGCCCGGCGGGTCCGCCCGGCGGTTCGGGCTGCCGCGCCTGTGGCCCGCCGGGGGCGCGCGGAACCCCCTGCTGCTGACGGGGGCGGCGCTGCTGGCCGCCGGGGCGCTGCTCGGCTCGCTCGTCCCGCTGGGCCTGGGCTGGCTGATCGCCTACTGCTCGCGGCGGCTGACCCGCGAGCAGTCCCGGTGGGCGGTGCTGGGGCTGCCCGGCACGGTCGCCGCCGCGTCCGCCGTCTGGCTCTGGGGGCGCGCGGACGGCCGCTGGGGCGATCCGGTCGCGCAGGGGGCGATGCGGGACGCGGTCGCCGAGACCTGGCCCTGGACGCTGCGGGCCGCCGCCGTCGCCACCGCCCTTTACCTCCTCTGGCACGCCCGCCGCCACCAGGGCTGACCCGAGGGTCCGGGCACGGCCCCTCCGGGACGGCCCCGAGGCCCTCTCCGGGCAGGCTCCGGAGCCCCTCCGGGCGGATCCCCGAGGGACCCGGGGGGCGGCCCGGCCGGTCCTGGGGGGCGCCACGGGGTGGACGGAGGGGCGCTACGGGGTGGGCGAGGGCGCCCCTCCGGTCAGCGCGCGCGCCCGGCGGCGCCCCGCCGCGACGGACCGCAGGACGCCCGCGCCGGCGATGAGGAACCCGACGCCCATCAGCATGCTCAGGCCGAACATGTAGACCGGGAACGGCGTCGTCCCCATCAGCAGCGGGGCCACCGTGATCAGGGCGGCCACGGCGCCGACGAAGAAGACGACCGCTCCGGCGCGGACCAGCCGGTCGCCGGGCCCGGAGGAATTCGCTTGGGTTTTGTCAGCCACCCCACCAGGGTAGTTCCCACCCCGAGGGGACCGACCGGCGGACGTCTTGTCACCGGCCCCTGGAGCATTAGCCTGGACACCGGCGGGTCCCCACGACCCGCCCGAGTGCTGTCATGAGCGGTTTTCCGACGAACACGAGGACGAGGACGGACGTGCCCACCGGCAAGGTCAAGTGGTTCAACAGCGAGAAGGGCTTCGGCTTTCTCTCCCGCGACGACGGCGGTGACGTCTTCGTGCATTCCTCGGTCCTCCCCGCCGGAGTCGAGGCGCTGAAGCCCGGCCAGCGCGTGGAATTCGGTGTCGTCGCGGGTCAGCGCGGCGACCAGGCGCTTTCCCTGACATTGCTGGAACCGGCGCCTTCGGTCGCCGCGGCGCAGCGCCGGAAGCCCGACGAACTCGCCTCGATCGTGCAGGATTTGACGACCCTGCTCGAAAACATCACCCCGATGCTGGAAAAGGGCCGTTATCCCGACAAGGCGGCGGGAAAGCAGATCGCCGGTCTGCTGCGCGCGGTCGCGGACCAGTTGGACGTGTGAGCCGCCGTTCCGCGCCCGCGGCCCGGACGCGTTTTCCTTGGGGCGCCTCTTGTTCGGATCAGGCCGGGCTCGCGGGCCCTGGCACCGCACCCCGTCGCGTTGTCGTCGGTCGCCGGGGCTCCGCCCCCGACTCCCTCCTCCGCCTCGTGACGCACGGCGCCGGACCCCGCTCCCCGATCCGGCCCGATCCGAACGGAAGACCCTAAGGGAAATCCAGCGCGTCCGGGCCGAGGGCCGGTACGAGTCCCTCGGCCGCCGCGCGGGTCAGCAAGCCCCGGACGGCCGCGTAGCCGTCCTCGCCGAGGTCGGCGGTGAACTCGTTGACGTACAGCCCGATGTGCTGGTCGGCGACGGACGGGTCCATCTCCTGGGCGTGCTCCATCACATAGGGCCGCGAGAGCGCGGGGTCGTCCCAGGCCGCGCGGACCGAGGCCCGGACGGAGTCCGCGAGCCGGGTCAGCGTCCCGGCCCCCAGCGACCGCTTCGCGATGATCGCGCCCAGCGGGATCGGCAGCCCGGTGGTGCTCTCCCAGTGCTCGCCCATGTCGGCGATCCGGTGCAGCCCGTAGTCCCGGTAGGTGAAGCGGGCCTCGTGGATGACGAGTCCGGCGTCGACCCGGCCGTCCCGCACGGCGGGCATGATCTCGTGGAACGGCATGACCACGACGCCGCCCACCCCGCCGGGCACCGCGTCCGCCGCCCACAGCCGGAACAGCAGGTACGCCGTCGACGTCTCGCTCGGCACCGCCACCGTGCGGCCCCGCAGGTCGGCGCCCTCCTCGCGGGCCAGCACCAGCGGCCCGCAGCCCCGGCCCAGGGCCCCGCCGCAGGGCAGCAGGGCGTACTCCCCGAGGACCCTCGGCAGCACGGCGTAGGAGACCTTCAGGACGTCGTGCTCGCCGCGCTCGGCCATGCCGTTGGTGATGTCGATGTCCGCGAAGGTCACGTCGAGGGCGGGGGCGCCGGGGACGCGGCCGTGGGCGAGGGCGTCGAAGACGAAGGTGTCGTTCGGGCAGGGGGAGTAGGCGATCCGCAGGGCTTCACCGGTGGTCATGTGTGGTCCAACTCGTCAGGACGGTCCCGGGGTTCCCCGGCCGTCTCCCCGGTCCTCGGGGCCCGTCCGGCTCCCGGGCGCCGCCCGGCCCGCCGAGCGCGGCGAAGGCCGCCGTCAGGGCGGCGAGGGCGTCGCCCACCCGCCAGGCGGCGCGGTCGCGCGGGCCCACCGGGTTGGAGACCGCGCGCAGTTCCAGTACGGGCACCCCGTGGGCGGCGGCGGCCTCGGCGACGCCGAAGCCCTCCATGGCCTCCGCGAGGGCCCGCGGATGCCGGGAGCGCAGCAGGTCGGCGCGGGCGGCGGTGCCGGTCACCGTGGAGCCGGTCAGGACCGTGCCGGGGCGGGCCCCGGTGGCCGCGGCGACCGCGCGCACCAGGGCGGCCGGGGGGCGGTGGGTGACGGTGCCGAAGCCGAGGTCGGTGACCGGCAGGAAGCCGTCGGCCGTCTCGGCGCCCAGGTCGGCGGCGGTGATCTCGTCCGCGACCACCAGCGAGCCGACCGGTGCCCCGGGCGCGAAGCCGCCGGCGATGCCGGCCGAGACGACCAGCCCGTAGGGGTCGCCGCCGAGGGCCGCGGCGGTCAGCGCGGCGGCCGTGGAGGCGGCGGCGAGCGCGGGGCCCACCCCGGCGGTCAGCAGGTCCCAGCCGTGCGGCAGCCGGTGCAGCACGGCCCCGGGACGGATCACCTCGGTGACCGGGCCCGGGAACGCGCGGGCCACCGCGTCCCGCTCCGCGGGGACCGCGGTGGCCACCAGGACGCGGGGCGGGGCCCCGGGGTGCCGCGCGGGGGCGGACGCGGTCAGTCCGCCTTCTTCAGCTTGAACACCCACACCGCGGTGATCTTCTCGCTGTCCGCCTTGCCGTCGCGGGCGGCGATGGCGACGTTGGTGGAGTTGCCCTTGGCGCCGTACTGGGCGTTGAAGAACACGCTGCCGGGAACGGTGGTGTAGGTCTTCTTGAAGTCGTTGACCAGCTGCTGACCGTTCATCAGGATCGTCCAGCGCTTGTCCGCGATCTTCGGGTCGACGCCGAAGCGCACGGTCTCGTCCGGGTCGACCGTGATCGTCTTGGCGTCCTTGTCCTTCAGACACGCGGTGATCTGCGCGTCGGAGAGGGCCTTGCCCTCCCAGCCGCAGGCGGCCTGGGAACTCACCGAGTCGGTGCCGACCGTGATCGTCGACACCGGGGTGGGCTCGTCACAGGCGGACAGCAGGAGCAGTCCTGCGGAGACGGCGCCGACGGTGGCGACGGCACGGCGGCGTCGCACAGCGCGGTGTCCGGTAGCGGCTGCGCCGCGGGGCAACGTGGTCATGGCGAAAGGCTATACGGCGCCCGGGGCCCGTTCCCCACCTGGGGGCGGCGTGCCGTGCTCACGCCACCCTCGGCCGCGCGGTGCCGCCGTGCCGCGCCGACGCGATCAGCCCCCGTACGGTCGTCAGCCAGCCGGCGGCCACGATGGTGGCGCCGACGGCCAGGCCCAGGGTGCCGTTGAGCGGCAGCGCGATGCCGACGGCGCCGCCGAAGACCCAGGAGACCTGGAGCAGCGTCTCCGAGCGGGCGAACGCCGAGGTGCGCACGTGCTCGGGCACGTCCCGCTGGATCAGCGCGTCCAGGGCCAGCTTGGCGAGGGCCTGGGCGAAACCGGCGACGGCGGCCAGGCAGGCCACCAGCACGGCGCCGAAGAACACCGCGGCCGTCACCGCCGCGCCCACCAGGATCGCGACCACCGTCACGATGATGATCTCCGGCGCCCGCGACCTCAGCCACGCCCCGACCGCCGTGCCCAGCGCGTTCCCGGCCCCGGCGGCCACGCCCACGATGCCCAGCGAGACCGCCGCGCTCTGACCCGTCATCGGGTGCACGCGCAGCAGGAAGGCGAGGAAGAAGATCAGGAAGCCGGTCAGGCAGCGGATGGCGGCGTTGGCGGCCAGCGCCAGGGTGACCGCCGGGCCGACCGTGCGCAGCCCGGGGCGCCTGCCCTCCTCGCGCCGCGGCCCGTGCAGCAGGTGCTCCTCGGCGGCGAGCAGGGCCCGGCCCTCGCCCCGCGCGGAGTCCACCTTCGGCGGCAGCGTGAACGACAGGAAGGTCCCCGCCACGAAGATCACGAAGGCGCCGTAGAGCGGCCAGCGCGGGCCGACCTGCTGGAGCCCGGCCGCCACGGGCGCGGCGATCCCGGTGGCGAGCAGCCCGCAGAGCGTGACCCGGGAGTTCGCCTTGACCAGGGAGAAGCCGGGCGGCAGCAGCCGCGGCACGACCGCGCTGCGGACCACGCCGTACGCCTTGGAGGCGACCAGGACGCACAGGGCCGCCGGGTACATGCCGAGGCTGCCGGTGACGACCGCGCCGGACAGCACCAGCGCGAGCAGGGCGCGGGCGCCCATCGCGGTGGCCATGGCGGCGCGGCGGCCGTGCGGCACGCGGTCCAGGAGCGGGCCGATGACGGGGGCGAGGAGGGTGAACGGGGCCATGGTGATGGCCAGGTAGAGGGCGACCCGGCCGCGGGCCTCGTCGGTGGGGACGGAGAAGAAGACGGTGGAGGCGAGCGCGACGGTGATCATCACGTCGCCCGCGCCGTTCACCCCGTGCAGTTCGATCAGCTTGCCGAGGCCGGACTCGCCGGCGCCGTGCGCGTGGGTCGCCCGGCGGATGACGCGCGCCGTCGCGCTCACCGGCCGCCGCAGGGCACGGCCGACCGCGCGGAACCACCCGGGACCCCGTCCCCGGCTCCCGCCCTTGAACTCCGTCCGTGCGGCTGCCACTCCGACATAGTGCCCCGCCGGGAGCCGATCTAGCGCGGCCCGGACCCGGACGGACGCCCCCGGGGGACCCCGGCGGGCGGGGCGCGGGGCCCTCGGGGGCGTCCCCCGGGGGTGCCGGGGCACGCCGGGGGCGCACCGGGGGAACGGACTCGGGGGCGCTCGCGAGGGGTGCCCGGAGCCGCCCCCGGCGGGGGCCGGGGGACACGCCCGGGGGCCGCGGGGCCGTTTCCGTCAGGGGCGCGGGGGGTGTTCACCCCCGGGGCGGGGGAGCGTCCGGCGGGCCGGCGGGGGAAGCGGGGCGCGGTGGAAAAGCCCGTCGGTGTAGGCCCAGCGCAGATGAGCAGGTAGCGTGCGTAGCTGCGCCATGGCGAACGTTCTCGGCCGCGCGCCTTACGGTCATCCCGCAGAATGGATGACGTAGGCGCGCCCGAGGGCGACAGGGCGCGGACGTCGACGCGGTCCACAGGTCCGCTCCGTCCGCCCCTCGCGGACAGGGGCGCACTCGTGAGACGGCGTATGGAGAGAAGCGATACCTGTGAGCGCAGCGACAACGCGAAGCCGCACCCCCGACCGCCTGTGCGCCGAGGCGGTCGATCTCGCCCGCGCCGCTGCCGAGGAGGTCGCCGCGCCAGGGGTGGTCGGCGAACACGAGGGGATGGTGTCGGAGGGCGACCGTGTCGTCACCCACTACTTCGCCTCCAAGGAGATGGGCTACCGCGGCTGGCGCTGGGCCGTCACCGTCGCCCGCGCCTCCCGCGCCCGCGTCGTCACGGTGGACGAGGCGGTCCTGCTGCCCGGCGCCGACGCCCTCCTGGCCCCCGAGTGGGTGCCGTGGAGCGAGCGGCTGCGCCCCGGGGACATGGGCCCCGGCGACCTGCTGCCCACCGACGCCGAGGATCTCCGGCTGGAGCCCGGCTGGTCCGGCGAGGACGAGCCGCCGCCGAACTCCGCCGTCTCCCACGAGATGGCCGACCTCGTGGAGGCCGAGGACGCCGAGCTGACGGCGGGTCCGCCGGCCGGCCTGACGACCACTCCGGCCCGCGGCACCATCGCCTCCGTCGCCGAGGAGCTGGGCCTGCGGCGCGCCCGCGTCCTGTCCCGCTACGGCCTGCTGGCCGCCGCCGAGCGCTGGGAGGAGTCCTTCGGCCCGAGGACCCCGATGGCCCAGGCGGCACCCGCCCCCTGCGTCTCCTGCGGCTTCCTGGTCCGCATCGGCGGCTCCCTCGGCCAGGCCTTCGGCCTCTGCGCCAACGAGTTCTCCCCGGCGGACGGCAGGGTCGTCTCCCTCGCCTACGGCTGCGGCGGCCACTCCGAGGCCGCGGTCATGCCCCGGCCCCCGCAGCCCCCGCCGCCGGTGATCGACGAGACCCGGGTGGACCCGTTCCCGCTGCGCCCGGCCGCGGACTCCGGTTCGGTGCCGGAGGGCGAGGACGCGTCGGCGGCGGAGCTGGGCCACTCCTAGGGCCTCTCGTTCGGATCATGCCGGGCTCGCGGGGTCCGGCGCCGCATCTCGCGGTGTTGTCGTCGGTCGCCGGGGCTCCGCCCCGACTCCCTCCTCCGCCTCGCGACGCACGGCGCCGGACCCCGCTCCCCGATCCGGCCCGACCCGAACGAAAGACCCCAGTGACCTGAGTCAGAGATTCCTCGTCAGATCGCGGCCATCAGCCGGATGCCGTGCGGCCGGCAGGTCCGGCCCGGCCTGCTGACATCCGGCCTCCGGCACGCCGGGCGGCTCGCGAGAACTACCCGGATATCTCTGACTCAGGTCACTGGACCCCGTCGCCCCCGCCCGCCCGGAGGGCGGACCCGGTGGCGCCGAGCCCGTACGGCCGCGCGTGCCGGGCCTCGGCCCGTGCGCCGGCGGCACGCGGGAGGGGCCCGGTCCCCGGCGCGGCGGGAGCGCGTGCGGGGTGCCGGCTGCCGCCGGGCGGACGGGGAGGCGAGGACAGGGCTGTGCCCTGCGCCTCCGGTCCCCCGCGCGTCCGGGCCTTCGGCTCCGGGGCCTCCGGGTTCCCGCGTTCCGGGCACTCGCGCGGCTGGGCTCTCGCGCCTCTGGGTACTCGCGCTGCCCGGTTCTCGCGCTGCCGGGCTCTCGCGCTGTCGGGCCTCCGCGCAGCCCGGTTCTCGCGCGTCCGGGCCTCCGCGCAGCCCGGTTCTCGCGCCTCTGGGCCCCCGCGTCGCCCGACTCTCGTGCCGCCGTGCCGCCGTGCTGCCGAGCCCTCGCGCCGCGCGCCTGTGCCGTCCGGTTCCTGTACTGCCGGGCTTTCGGGCCGCCGGGCCCGTCCCTTGCCCGGCTCCGCCCTGTTCGGGTTTCCGCGTCGCCGGGCTCCCGCCCCGTTGGGGCCGCCCGTGTCGGCCGGTTCCCGTGCCGCCGGGCTCTCCCGGCGGCCCGGTTCCGGCTCCCGGTTTCCGCGTCGCCCGGCCGTCGCGTCGCCGGTGCGGCCGGTGCCGCCTTCGCCGCCGGGCGCCGTCGGGGGCGTACGCCCGAGCTGGTACGAGGGCGCTCGCCCGCTCCGGGCGGGGTACCCGGCCCGTGTCCGCCGGTGCGCTCCCCCGTCCCCGCCGGGGCGTACCCGCCGGTGGGAATGCGCCCCGTGCCGGGCGGGGCGGTACCTTCGAGCTCACGCCGACGAGGGCCGATGAGGAGAGATGACCGTGAGCATGTTCGTGCGGCCCGCCGCCGAGAGCGCGGACCCGTTCGGTACCGCGCGGCTGCGGCGCGGGGTGCTGGACGCCTGGGCCGCGAGCCCGGCCCGGTTCCGCGAGGACGCCAACGCCGAGGAGGACCTCGTCCTCGGCGGCTACCGCGACCGTCTGGTCGTCGAGCTGGCGCAGAACGCGGCCGACGCCGCCGCGCGCGCCGGGGTGCCGGGACGGCTCCGGCTGACCCTGCGCGACGGCGTCCTGGTCGCCGCGAACACCGGCGCCCCGCCCGACGCGGCGGGCGTCGAGTCGCTGTCCACGCTGCGGGCCTCCGCCAAGCGCGACGCGCCCGTCCCCGGCGCGGGTGGCCCGGGCGGCCCCGGCGGTGCCGGGGGCCCGGAGGGGCCGGGCGCCGCCGCCGTCGCCGTCGGCCGGTTCGGCGTCGGCTTCGCCGCCGTCCTCGCCGTCACCGACGAGCCCGCCGTCATCGGACGGCACGGCGGGGTCCGCTGGTCGCTGCCGGAGGCCCGCGACCTGGCCGCCGGGACCGCCCGGCACAGCCCCGGCCTCGGGGACGAGATCCGCCGCCGCGACGGCCATGTGCCGCTGCTGCGGCTGCCGTTCCCCGCCGAGGGCACCGCCCCCGAGTCCTACGACACCGTCGTGATCCTGCCGCTGCGCGACACCGCCGCCGCCGACCTCGCCGAGCGCCTGCTGCGCACCGTCGACGACGCGCTGCTGCTCGCCCTGCCGGGGCTGACGGAGGTCGTCGTCGAGACCGGCGACGAGGTCCGCACCCTGCGCCGCCGCGCCGACGGCGCCCTCACCGCCGTCGAGGACTCGCGCGAGGGAACCACCCGCTGGCGCACCGCCGCCGCCCACGGCCCGCTCACCCCGGACCTGCTCGCCGACCGGCCCGTCGAGGAGCGGCTGCGGCCCCACTGGTCGGTCACCTGGGCCGTGCCCGTCGACGCCGACGGCGCCCCCGCCCGCCCCCGCACCGAGCCCGTCGTGCACGCCCCCACCCCCAGCGAAGAGCCGCTCGGCGTGCCCGCCCTGCTCATCGCCTCCTTCCCGCTGGACTCCAGCCGGCGGCACACCGCGCCCGGCCCGCTGACCGACTTCCTGGTCCAGCGCGCCGCCGACGCCTACGCCGGGCTGCTCGCCGACTGGCGGCCGGTCGGCCCCGGCCTCGTCGACCTCGTGCCCGGCCCGCTGGGCAGCGGCGAACTCGACGGCGCGCTGCGCCGGGCCGTCCTCGACCGGCTGCCCCGCACCTCCTTCCTGCCCCCCGCCCTGCCCCCCGGCGACGGCGACGGCGACGGGGACGGCGAGGACGCGGACCGTCTCCCCGCGTCGCTGCGCCCCCGGGACGCCGAGATCGTCGAGGGCGCGGGCGCCGCGACCGTACGGGTCCTGGCGGAGGTGCTGCCGACGCTGCTGCCCGCCGGGCTGGAGCGCCGCGCCGAGCTGCGCGCCCTCGGCGTGGCCAGGCTGCCGCTGAGCGACGCCGTCGACCGGCTCGCCGGGCTGGAGAAGGCCCCGTCCTGGTGGTGGCGGCTCTACGACAGCCTCGCCGGGGTCGACCCCGACCGGCTCTCCGGGCTGCCGGTGCCGCTGGCCGGGGACGCCCCCCGGGGGTTCGGCACCGGCGCCGTCCGGACCGCGATCGGCCCCCGCCAGGTCCTGCTGCCCTCCCCGGACTCCAGCGCCCTCGACCCGGAGATCCTGGCCCGTCTGGGCCTCAAGGTCGCCCACCCGGACGCCGCGCACCCGCTGCTGGAGAAGCTCGGCGCCCTGCCGGCCACCGCGCGCGCCGTGCTCACCACGCCGCAGGTGCGGGCCGCCGTCGCCGCCTCCCTGGACGACGACGGCGGGGCCGTCTGGGAGGAGGACACCCTCGACGCCGAGGAACTCGCCGACACCGTCCTCGGCCTCGTCCGGGACGCCGGGCTGGACGCCGGGGAGGAGCCCTGGCTGGGCGCCCTCGCCCTGCCCGACGAGGACGGCGAACTCGCCCCCGCCGGTGAACTCGTCTTCCCCGGCGGCCCGTTCGCCCGGGTGATGCGGGAGGACGAACTCGCCGCCGTGGACGCCGGACTGGCCGGGAAGTGGGGCCCCGAACCGCTCGCCGCCTGCGGCGTCCTGGTCACCTTCGCCCTGGTGCGCGCCGCCGACGTCGTCCTGGACCCCGACGAACTGGATTCCCGGGACGGCGACTTCGCCGAGCCGGACGACGCGGGGCTGCTGGACGCCGTGGACGTCTGGAGCGAGGACGTCCTCGACCGCTTCCCGGACAGTCCCGTCCCGCCCGTCGCCACCGAACTCGTCGCCGTGCGCGACCTCGACCTCGTCGACGACGACCGCTGGCCGGAGGCCCTCGCCCTGCTGTCGCGGCCCCCGCTGCGCGACGCCCTGGTCCAGCCGGTGCGGGTGCTGCTGCCCGACGGCACCCACGAGACCGTGCGGCCCTACACCGCCTGGTGGCTGCGCGGCCACCCGGTGCTCGGCGGCCGGCGCCCGGCCGGACTGCGCGCGGCCGGCGGCGACCCGCTGCTGCGCGGCCTGTACGACGAGGCAGACGCCACCGGCTTCGAGGACGAGCAGGTGCTCCGGGCGCTCGGCGTCCGCACCTCCGTCGCCGCCCTGCTGGACGAGCCCGGCGGCGCGGCGGAGCTGCTGGACCGCCTCGCGGACCCCGGCCGCCCGGTCACCGCCGCCCAGTTGCACGCCCTGTACGGCGTCCTGGCGGAGCTGGACCCGGACCGGGTGACCCTGCCGGACGAGGTCCGCGCGGTGGTCGACGGCCGGGTCGAGGTGGTGGACGCCGTCGACGCCGTGGTCGTCGACTCGCCCGACCTGCTGCCCTTCACCGCCGGGGTGCCGCTGCTGCCGGTGCGTCCGGCGCGCGCCGCCGACCTGGCCGAGCTGTTCCAGGTGCGGCGGCTGAGCGACTCCGTCAGCGGCACGGTGGACTCCGAGGGCACGGAGCACGACGTGCCGGAGGCGGTGCGGGCGCTGCTGGGCGCGCGCACCCCGCGGTCCTACGTGGAGCACGGGGAACTGGTGGTGGACGGGGTCGCCGTCGACTGGCGCCTGACCGCCGACGGCGTCCCGCACGCCGCCACCCTGGAGGGCGTGGCCGCCGCCCTCGCCTGGGCCACCGGGCAGTGGCCCCGCCGCTTCGAGACGGCGGCCCTGCTGGAGGACCCCACCCGCACGGAGGAGCTGTCCCGGGACCGCTGGTTCGACTGACCGGCCCGCCCGGGCCGCCCGCCGGGCCCCGCCCCCACCGGGGCGGGGCCCGGTTCCGGTTCCGGGGCCGCCCGCGGTCCCGGAGTGGCCCGCGGAGGGGTCAGTCCCCGGCGCGGCGGTCCATGTACCGCCAGACCGGTTCCAGGACGGCCGAGGCCACCACCGCGACGGCGACCGCCGTCCACGGCATCGCCGTGCCGACCAGCCGCAGGGCGAAGACGTCCTGGAGCCAGGGGACCGCCAGGACCACCAGGAAGGCCCCGCCCATCGCCGCGACCAGGGCCACCCGCCACCAGGTGTAGGGGCGGGCGATGATCGCCAGCACCCACATCGAGACCAGGAACAGCGTCAGCGTCGCCGCGCTGGTCTCCGCCTCCAGCGCGTTCGCCCCGGTGTAGTGGCTCCGGGCCAGCAGGTACGTCACGAAGGTCGCCGCCCCCGCCACCAGCCCGCCCGGGACGGCGTACCGCATCACGCGCCGCACGAAGTGCGGCCGGGCCCGCTCCTTGTTGGGCGCGAGGGCCAGGAAGAAGGCGGGCACGCCGATGGTCAGCGTGGACAGCAGCGTCAGATGCCGGGGCAGGAACGGGTACTCCACCTGCGAGCACACCACCAGCACCGCCAGCAGCACCGAGTACACCGTCTTGACCAGGAACAGCGTCGCCACCCGCGTGATGTTGCCGATGACCCGGCGGCCCTCGGCCACCACCGACGGCAGCGTGGCGAAGCTGTTGTCCAGCAGCACGATCTGGGCCACCGCCCGGGTGGCCTCCGAGCCCGAGCCCATCGCCACGCCGATGTCGGCGTCCTTGAGGGCGAGCACGTCGTTGACGCCGTCGCCGGTCATCGCGACCGTGTGCCCGCGCGACTGGAGGGCGCCCACCATGTCCCGCTTCTGCTGCGGGGTGACCCGGCCGAAGACGGTGCCCCGGTCCAGGACCGCGCCCATCTCCTCCCGCCCGGCGGGCAGCCGCCGCGCGTCCACCGCCTCCCCGTCGAGGCCGAGCTTGGCGGCGACCGCGCCGACCGACACCGCGTTGTCCCCGGAGATCACCTTGGCCCGTACGCCCTGCTCCGCGAAGTAGCGCAGGGTCCCGGCCGCGTCCGGGCGCAGCCGCTGCTCCAGCACCACCAGCGCGGTCGGCACGGCCCCGTCCCCGGCGCGCGGATCGTCCAGCCCCCGCGCGGCGCGGGCCAGCAGCAGCACCCGCAGCCCCCGCTCGTTGAGGCGCCCGGTCTCCGCGAGCGCCGGATCGTCCTCGGCCAGCAGCACGTCGGGCGCCCCCAGCAGCCACGCGCCGGACGAGCCGTCGCCCTCGCGGAAGGCGGCGCCGCTGTACTTGCGGGCCGAGGAGAAGGGCAGCGTCCCGGTGCGCTGCCAGTCGCGCGCGGGCCCGTCCGCCGGGAAGGCGTCGATGATCGCCCGCAGGGAGGCGTTGGGCCGGGGATCGGACGTCCCGAGGGCCGCCAGCACGGTGCGCACGTACGCCTCGTCCGCCCCGCCGAGCATCCGCAGCCCGGTCACGTCCATGCCGCCCTCGGTGAGGGTGCCGGTCTTGTCCAGGCAGACGGTGTCGACCCGGGCCAGGCCCTCGATGGCGGGCAGCTCCTGCACGAGGCACTGCTTGCGGCCGAGCCGGACGACCCCGATCGCGAAGGCGACCGAGGTGAGCAGCACCAGCCCCTCCGGCACCATCGGCACGATGCCGCCGACGGTCCGCGCGACGGAGTCCCCGAAGGCGTTCTCCTTCACCACGAGCTGGCTGATGATCAGCCCGATCGCGGTCGGGACCATCATCCAGGTCACGTACTTCAGGATGGTGGAGATCCCGGTCCGCAGCTCCGACCGGACGAGGGTGAAGCGCGACGCCTCCTCGGCGAGCTGCGCCGCGTACGCCTCCCGGCCCACCTTCGTGGCCTGGAAGGCGCCGCCGCCCGCGACCACGAAGCTGCCCGACATCACCGGGTCCCCGGGGCGCTTGACCACCGGGTCGGCCTCGCCGGTCAGCAGCGACTCGTCGACCTCCAGCCCGTCCGCCTCGACGCACACCCCGTCCACGACGACCCGGTCGCCGGAGCCGATCTCCAGCACGTCGCCGAGCACGATCCGCGAGGTCCGGATCTCCACCGCCGTCCCGTCGCGCCGCACCGTGGGGCGCGCCTCGCCGATCACGGCCAGGGAGTCCAGCGTCTTCTTGGCCCGCCACTCCTGCACGATGCCGATGCCGGTGTTGGCGATGATCACGAAGCCGAACAGGCCGTCCTGGATGGGCGCCACGACCAGCGTGATCACCCACAGCACGCCGATGATCGCGTTGAACCGGGTGAAGACGTTGGCGCGGACGATCTCGGCCAGCGAACGGCTGCTGCGCACCGGCACGTCGTTGACCTGGCCGCGCGTCTCCCGCTCCGCGACCTCGGCGGCGGTCAGCCCGGTCTCCGGCGGGGTGGCGGTGACGGGGTACGCGGGGTCGACCACGGCGTCGGCGGCGTCCGCGTCTGTATGCGTCATGCTCCGACGGTACGTGCGGCGCTCCGGCTTCACCCCCCGAGGGGGGGCGGAACGGCCCGGCCTCCCGGGGCGCGGCCCGGGAGGTGCGGGAGCCGGTGCTACGGGGCGGTCGCCGGGGGGCCCGCTGCCGCCGCGCGCCTGATCGCGGCGTCCCGCTTGCGGACGTACCAGACGCCGATGAGCCCGAGGCCGCCGCCGGCCAGGCAGGTCCACACCCACCAGGCGTGCCCGCGGTCGTCGAACCAGCCGTAGAAGGGCACCTGTGCCAGGAAGAGGACGAACCAGATGACGGTGCCGCCGGTGATGGTCGCGACCACGGGGCCCTCCAGGGGCTCCGGCGCCTCGTGCGTAGGTGTCCACTTCGCCATGCGTACAGCTTACGAGGGGCTCCGGCGGGCGCGCCGGGGCCGTCCCCTCCGCCGCCCGCCGCCCGCCGCTCCGGTGCGCGGCCCGGGTGCCGGCCGGGCCCGGCCCGGGTGGCGCCGCATCTCCGGCGTGGGCCCGCGGTGGGCCCGCCGTGGGTCCGGCGTGCGTCCGGCGCGGAGCGGCGTGTGGCACGGGGCGTGGCGCGGGGCATGGCACGGAAGGGGTCTACGCGCGAAGATGGCGCCCCACGGGCTCATACCTTCATACTGAACCCGTTTGTCTCTGACCACTTTCATTCGTAGGAAACACCAAGCGGGCATGGGGGAGACCCGCTGGTGACATGAGGTTCAGCATGTCCACCCCGGCTTCCGCCCAGGTACCCCCCAGCCCCGAGCCCCCCGACGCGCCCCGGGCGCCGCAGGGCGCTCTCGACCGCTACTTCCGGATCTCCGAACGCGGCAGCACCCTGCCGCGCGAGATCCGCGGTGGTTTCGCCACCTTCTTCGCGATGGCCTACATCATCGTGCTGAACCCGATCATCCTGGGCAACGCGAAGGACGTGTACGGGAACCACCTCGACAACGGGCAGCTCGTCACCGCGACCGCCCTGACGGCGGCCTTCACCACGCTGCTCATGGGCGTGATCGGCAACGTGCCGATCGCGCTGGCCGCCGGACTCGGGGTGAACTCGGTCGTCGCCCTCCAGCTCGCCCCGCGGATGTCCTGGCCGGACGCCATGGGCATGGTGGTGCTCGCCGGGTTCATCGTGATGCTGCTGGTCGCCAGCGGTCTGCGGGAGCGCGTGATGAACGCCGTGCCCTACGGGCTGCGCAAGGCCATCTCGATCGGCATCGGCCTCTTCGTCATGATCGTCGGCCTGGTGGACTCCGGGTTCATCAGCCGGATCCCCGACGCGGCCGGCACCACCGTCCCGCTCCAGCTCGGCAGCGGCGGCCAGCTCCACGGCTGGCCCGTGCTGATCTTCGTCCTCGGCGTGCTGCTGACGCTCGCGCTGATCGTCCGCAGGACGCCCGGCGCCATCCTCATCTCCATCGTCGTGATGACCGGCGTCGCCATGGTCGTCCACGTCCTCGCGGACATCCCCTCCTGGGGCCTGACCACGCCCGAGTGGCCCGGCAACCCGCTCTCCACGCCCGACTTCGGGCTGATCGGCCAGGCCAGCCTGTTCGGCGGCTTCGGCAAGGTCGGCATCCTGACCGGCGTCCTGTTCGTCTTCACGGTGCTGCTGTCCTGCTTCTTCGACGCCATGGGCACGATCATGGGCGTCAGCGACGAGGCCAAGCTGACCGACGCCCAGGGCCAGATGCCCGGCATCAACAAGGTCCTTTTCATCGACGGCGTGGCCGTCGCCGCGGGCGGCGCCAGCTCCTCCTCGGCCACCACCTGCTTCGTGGAGTCCACCGCCGGTGTCGGCGAGGGCGCCCGCACCGGCTTCGCCAACGTCGTCACCGGCGGTCTGTTCACCCTCGCGCTGTTCCTCACCCCGCTCGCCACGATGGTCCCGGCCCAGGCGGCCACCCCGGCGCTGGTCGCGGTCGGCTTCCTGATCCTGGCCGGTTCGATCGGGGAGATCGACTGGGCCGACTTCACGATCGCCATCCCGGCCTTCGTGACGATGGTGATGATGCCGTTCACCTACTCGATCACCAACGGCATCGGCATGGGCTTCATCGCCTTCTGCGTGCTGCGCCTGGCGGCCGGGCGGGGCCGGGAGGTGCCGCCGGCGATGTACGCGGTGTCGGTGGTCTTCGCCTTCTACTACCTGATGCCGGCCCTCGGCCTGACCTGACCGGGCCCCGGCCGTGACGGCGGCCCCGCGTTCCTTCGGGGAGTGCGGGGCCGTCCGCGTTCGCTCACCGGCCCCGGCAGGTCGCGCCGTCCCGCCTGACGGCCGTCACGGGCGGGTCGGCGGGACGGCACGGGCGCGCGGGTCGGTGGGGGCTGTCACCCGTGGCGCCTGGCGAACCTCACGAGACCGGCGAACCCCTCGCGGGTCAGGGCCAGGTGGGGGCCGTTCGGGTCCTTGCTGTCGCGGACCAGGAACTCTCCCCTGGCCGCCGCGTGTTCGGGCGCCCACTCGACGCACTGGCCGCCTTCGCCACCGCTGTACGTGCTCTTGACCCACCGCAGGGGCCGGGAGCCGTGCGTGCTGCTCATCTGGCGTACTCCTCCGCGATTTCTCGTATCCGAGCCAAGGACTCCTCGGGGCCGCGGGCGGAAGCCCGCAGACGCTCGTATGTGGTGCGCGCGTTGTCCACCGCCGTCGCGGAGTCCGTCATGTGCCCCTGCCCCCCCGCTCTCCGAGTACAGGACTGTTGCCCCGTCGTCGGGCGTTAGCAGGGTAAACGGTGGGGATGAGGCGGGGGCACCCGCGTCGAAGCGCAGGACTTGGAGCGTGACGTGGGGGTTTCCCGCGGCCGAGACGAGGTGGCGGAGCTGGTCGGCCATGACGGCCCGGCTGCCCGCCTCCGTCCGTAGCGTCGATTCGTGCAGGATCACCCAGAGCAGGGCCGCCACCACCTCACGCCCGAACCACTCAAGGCCGTTCGCGGGCTCACCGTCCAGTTCGGGTGACGGTTCGGTCGTGCGTTCAACTCCCTTTCTTTCCCACTGGTTTGGAAAGCCTCCCGGCCTGTCGGGCGTACGTCCGGCCGGTGATGCCGGGAGTGCACAGCGTAAGTACCCGCCCCGCACGACGGGCGAGCGGCCAACGGCATACGGAGCGGCAGCCATGACGGCGCAGACAGCGGAGAGGGAACCACCCCCGCCCCGGTCGGACCGGTGCCCGCACGCTGGGACGGGCAGAGCGCCCGCCGGGGCGGGTCCTGCGCGCCCCACCGCAAGAAGCGACCAAGGAGGAGACTTGCGAACGGGCCTCGCACGTACGAAGACCACCGCGCCGACCCCGTGGGGGCTGCGCCGTATGGTCCCGCTGCGCAACGGTGCTCCCTCGCCGTGGCGGTACGTGGGCATCGACCCGGCCACGCAGACCGGCCGACGGGCCGGGGAGGACGGAGCGATGACGCCGGCCGAACTCGGCAAGCACGGCACGAGTGTGAACACCTACCCGCCCACACAGGTCGGCAAGGACGGCAAGGCGGACGGCGACTCCGGTCACGACGCGACGCAGGACTAGGGGGTGGGAGCGCCATGGACAAACGCCCGGTGCTGGTCTGCACGGAGTTCGAGGACGCAACCGCTGACCTGGTCATCGCGGAGCTGAACCGGCGCCGGGTTCCCGTGCTCCGGTTCGATCCGGGGCGCGACTTTCCGGCGCCCGTGGTGCTCGCCGCGCGCGTCGGGACGGGAGGCTGGGACGGGCGCGTGACGGTCGGGGAGCGTACGGCGGATCTGTCCGCCGTGCGTTCCCTGTACCACCGTCGGCCGAGTCCTTGGCCGACGCACAGCGACGAGCAGACGACCCGGTTCGCCGCGCAGGAGAACCGGCGTGGCCTGGGCGGCGTGCTGGGCGCGCTGTCGGGGTGCCTGTACCTGAGCCATCCACTGGCCATCGCGAGGGCGGAGTACGAGCCCGCGCAGCTTTCCGCGGCGCTCCGGACCGGATTCGCGGTCCCGGCCACCCTGATCACGAACGACCCGACGGAGGCCAGGGCGTTCTGCGCCGCACAACCGACCGTCTACAAGCCGTTGCACGCGGGGGTGTACGAGGTCGAGGGCGAGCCCGCCGGAATCTGGGCGGCTCCGGTAGGGGCGGGCGAGGTCGACGGCGCGGTGAGCCACAGTGCGCACCTGTTCCAGGCGCAGGTGCCCAAGGTGGCGGACGTGCGTGCGGTCGTCGTCGGCGAGCAGGTGTTCAGCGCGCGGATCACCGCGCCGCCCGGGGTCGTGGACTGGAGATCCGAGTACCAGGGCCTCGCCTATGAACCGGTCACCTGCCCGGACGGGCTGCGTGGGGCTACGGTGCGGTTCCTCGCCGCTTTCGGGCTGAACTTCGGCGCCTTCGACTTCGCCGTGACCGGGGACGGCGCGTGGTGGTTCCTGGAGTGCGATCCCAACGGCCAGTGGGCGTGGATCGAGGACGCGGCCGGACTGCCGATCACCACCGCGATCGCGGATCTGCTGGAGAACGGAGCGAGTCAGCATGAGTGATCCCCTGGCGTCGGAACACCTACGGGCCGACCTCGTGCGGCGCCTGTCCGAGAACGGCGCCCTGCGCAGCCCGGAATGGGCCGCGGCCCTGTTGGCGGTCCCCCGCGAGGCGTTCCTCGCGCACGGCTGGTTCGAGTACGAGGAGGGCGGCTGGTACCGGCCCGCGGCCGGGGACTCCGCGGAAGGACTCGCGCGGATCTACGAAGACGACACTCTGGTGACGCAGGTGGCCGGGGGCGTCTTCCCCGACCAGGTCGAGGGGCGCGTCGCCGCGGCTCCGTCGTCGTCGTCCACTCTGCCGAGTCTGGTCGTGCGCATGCTCGAAGACCTGCGGGCGGCCGAGGGGACGCGCGTCCTGGAGAGCGGCACGGGCACGGGCTACTCGACCGCGCTGCTGTGCCATGCCGTCGGCGAGGACAACGTGACCACGGTCGAGGTCGACGCCGAGGTGTCCGCCCGTGCCGGGATCGCGCTCGCGGGTGCCGGGCACTGGCCTGTCCGCGTGGTCGGTGACGGACTGGCGGGCTGCGAGGAGGGCGGCCCCTACGACCGTGTGATCGCCACGTGCGGTGTGCACACGGTGCCGGCCGACTGGCTCGCGCAGACCCGCACCGGAGGCGAGGTCCTGGTCACGGTCGGCGGATGGATGCACGCATCCGAACTCGTGCGGCTCACGGTCGCCGACGACGGCACGGCCAGCGGCCGGGTCCTCGGCGGGCAGGTCTCGTTCATGCTGGCCCGCCCCCACCTGCCGCCGCCGCCGGGTGTCCTGCCGGACCTCGGCGAGGGCGACGCGGTGCCCGCGGAGCTGGGCGCGGACGCGCTCGACGACTGGACCGCCCGCTTCGTCGCGCAGTCCGCCGCGCCGCGCGCCCAGCGGCTCACGCTCGTACGGGACGGCCGGACGGAACACGTCGTGATCGACGTGGAGGCCGGGGCATGGGCGGCCGTCTTCCAGGACGGTGGTCGGTGGATGGTCCGGCAGGGCGGGCCGACGCGTCTGTGGGACGAGATCACCGAGCGTGTCATGCGGTGGCAGGCGGACGGATGCCCTGCGGCCGACCGCATGCGGCTGCACGTCGGCCCCGAGGGGCAACGTCTGACCTGGGCGTGACCGCGGGCCGGCAGGACCCGGTGCTCCCGACCTCCACTGCGGGCACCTCCGGTGAAACGGCCCCCTCTACGGGTGACCCGGTGGCCACGCCATCCGCGTCGGGCCACTACCGCAGGTGCGGTTTCCGGACCGCCGTGAGTCCTGTCGGTGGTCCTCTCCCCCTCCTGCCCGGTGACGGCCCCCGGGCCGACCCGCCCCCGGCCCCGGGGCCTGGAGGAGCGGGGACCCGGGGCCCCGGGGGCCCGGCGTCAGCCGACCCCGTAGAACCGTTCCGTCTCCTCCACGGAGGACTGGAACCGCTGGTCGAAGTCGTCGCGAACGAGCGTCCGGACGACATAGTCCTGGACGCTCATCCCCCGTCTCGCCGCGTGGTGCCGGAGCCGGTCGAGCAGTTCCCCGTCCACGCGCAGGCTGAGCACACTCGTCCCCATGCCCACGAGGGTCACCCCGGGAAGCCGGGCGGTGCCCCGGATTCCGCGGGCGGCTCACTCGTAAGGGTGATGCCCGGTGGGATGCGTGGCGGGCATCACGGGCGGAGGCCGTGACGAGCGGTGGTATTTCGCAAGACTAATGAGTTACGCTAAGAAACATGCCGGACCTCAAGCGCGGCGACGACGCTGCCGCCGTGAACTCCCTGCGTTCCGCCGTGATGCGGCTGTCCCGTCGCCTCAAGCACCAGCGGGTCGACGAGTCGCTCAGCCCCACCGAGATGTCGGTGCTCGGCACCCTCTCCCTCTGCGGCAGTGCCACCCCGGGTGAGCTGGCCCGCAAGGAGCACGTCCAGCCGCCCTCGATGACCCGCATCGTGGCGCTGCTGGAGGCCAAGGGGCTGGTCCGGCTGGAGCCGCATCCCGAGGACCGCCGCCAGAAGGTCGTGACGCAGACCGAACAGGCCGTCGTGATGCTGGACGAGAGCCGCCGCAAGCGGAACGCGTTCCTGGCCACCCTGGTCGAGGGGCTCGACGAGGACGAGTGGGCGAAACTGCGCGAGGCCGCCCCCGTGCTGGAGAAGCTCGCACACCTGTAATCCCCATCGCGAGGAGGCGACCCTGTTGAGTACGGGACCCGGAGCAGACTCCGCCCCCGCACCCCATGGACACGACACCGCGGCCGCCCCGCCCGGCGCCCGCCGCCGCAACGGGATGTTCGCCTCCCTGAGCGTCCGGAACTACCGCCTGTTCTTCCTCGGGCAGGCGGTCTCCAACGTCGGTACCTGGATGCAGCGCATCGCCCAGGACTGGCTGGTGCTCAGCCTCACCGGGTCCTCGGCGGCGGTCGGCATCACCACGGCCCTGCAGTTCCTGCCGATGCTCTTCCTCGGCCTCTACGGCGGCGTCCTGGTCGACCGGCTGCCCAAGCGGCCCGCCCTGCTGTTCAGCCAGTCCGCGATGGCGGTCAGCTCGCTCTTCCTCGCCGTCCTCACCCTCAGCGGCCAGGTCCAGGTCTGGCACGTCTACGTCGCCGCCTTCGCCCTGGGGCTCGCCGCGGTCATCGAGAACCCGGCCCGGCAGTCCTTCGTCTCCGAACTGGTCCGGCCCGACCAGCTCCAGAACGCCGTCAGCCTGAACTCCGCCAACTTCCAGTCGGCCCGCCTCGTCGGCCCCGCCGTCGCCGGACTGATGATCACCGGCGTGGGCACCGGATGGGCGTTCCTCGCCAACGGCCTGTCCTTCGTGGCGCCGCTCACCGGGCTGCTGATGATGCGCTCCCGCGAGCTGCACCCCGCCCGCCGCACCCCGCGCGGCAAGGGCCAGCTCCGCGAGGGCCTGCGCTACGTCGCCGGGCGGCCCGAACTGACCTGGACCATCGTCCTCGTCGGTTTCATCGGCACCTTCGCCTTCAACTTCCCGGTCTTCCTCTCCGCCTTCGCCGACGACGTCTTCCACGCGGGGGCGGGGGTGTACAGCCTCTTCAACACCCTCATGGCCGTCGGTTCGCTGGCCGGGGCGCTGCTCGCCGCCCGGCGCGGCACGGCCCGGGTGCGGGTGCTGATCGCGGCGGCGGCGGGCTTCGGGCTGCTGGAGATCGCCGCGTCGGCGGCGCCGGAGCTGTGGATGTTCTCGCTGCTGATGGTGCCGCTGGGGATCTTCGGCATGACCTTCAACGTCACCGCCAACACCAGCATCCAGATGACCACCGATCCCGCCATGCGGGGCCGGGTGATGGCCCTCTACATGATGGTCTTCCTCGGCGGCTCGCCGGTCGGCGCCCCGCTCGTCGGCTGGGTCACGGACATGTACGGCGCCCGCACCGGCCTCGCCGCCGGAGGCGCCGTGGCGGCGCTGTCCGCCGCCGCCGTCGGCCTGGTCATGGCCCGCGTCGGCAACCTCCGCCTGAGCCTGGGCTGGAACGGGGGCCACCCGAGGCTCCGCTTCGTCCCGCGCGAGCACCGGGAGGAACTGGCACCGGTGGGGTGACGGGGCCGGGGGCCTCCCGGCGGGGCGGGGTAGGGCGCCGGGGGCCGGGGCGGCGTACGTCGCACCGCGTCCCGTGCGCCCCGTTCCAAGCGCCCCGGCCGCCGGGCCACCGCGGCCACCGCGCGGCCGTCCGCCTACCGCGCCTCGAACGAGATCCAGACGTCGGGCGGCAGGTCCGGGCGGTGCGGGACCGGTCTGCGCTCCTCGGTCCACGCCTCCCCGGCGATCTCCCCGGCCACCCGCAGCCAGAAGCGGACGGCCCCCGCGTTGGCGTCCTGGAAGGCGACCTCCCACGGCCCGGGGTACGCGGCGACCACCTGCCGCGCGGCGCTCAGGCCGACGCCCGACCGGCGGGCTCCCCGCACGACGAAGAAGCTGTTCAGCACGCGCTGCGGGCCGTCCAGCCCCCGGACGAGGGCGAAGCCGGCCGGGCGGGAGTCCAGCATCACGAGGTGGGCCGCCCACCCGGGGTCGGTGAACGCGCGCTCCAGGCGGTCGGCGGCGAAGGTCCCGTCGGCGTCGGGAAGGGTGCCGGACAGCTCCGACATGTCGTGGCGGAACAGCAGCCACAGCCGCTCGGCCACGGGCAGGTCGGCGGGGCGCGCCGGGCGGACGGACGGTCGGGGCACGGCGGCCTCCACGGGTGCGTTCGACGGTCCCGGGCAGCGTACGGGGCCCGCCCCTGGCGTCGCGCGGGCCGGGCGGTGCGCGGGGCCGCCGGGCGTCGCGCGGGGCCCGGCGGGCGTCCCGTAGGGCCCGTCGGTGCGCGGGGCCGGGCGCCGGGGGAGTACGGCCCGGGGCGTCCGGTGCCCGGGGCGCCCCGGCGCGAGCCCGGCCGTTCCCGGGCCGCAGCCGTCGGCGGCAGACTGGGCGCATGAGACTCTTCGCCGCCGTCCTGCCGCCCGAGGAGGTCCTCACCGCGCTCGACGCCGAGGTGGCCGCGGTGCGGGGGCTGCCCGGCGCGGACCGGCTGCGCTGGACGGAGCGGGCGGGGTGGCACCTCACGCTCGCCTTCTACGGCGACGTCGCCGGGGAGTCGGTGCCCGGCCTCACGGCCCGGCTGGAACGGGCCGCCCACCGGACAGCGCCCTTCCGGCTCGCCCTGCGCGGCGGCGGGCAGTTCGGGCAGGGGCGGGCGCTGTGGACGGGGGTGTCGGGGGACCTCGCCGCCCTGCGGCTGCTCGCCGGGCGCGCGGAGTCGGCGGGCCGCCGGGCCGGGGTGGCGGAACCGGGCGGGCACCGCCGCCACCGGCCCCACCTCACCGTGGCCCGCGCCCGCTCCGCCACCTCCGTGGGCCCCTGCCTCGCGGCGCTCGACGGGTTCGAGGGCCCCGGCTGGACCGTGACGGACCTGGCGCTGGTCCGCAGCGATCTGCCGAGGTCGGGCGTGCCGGGCGAGCGGCCCCGCTACCGGACGGTCGCCCGCCCGGCGTTCGGCGGCGCCGGTTAGGCTCGGGGGCGTGGACCCGAAGAGCCGTAACCGGATCATGGCCGTAGTGCTGGTGCTGATGCTCGTCGTCGTGGTGGTGGCGGCGCTCCGTTAGCGTCACCGCGCGGCGGTCCCGTCGTACCCGGCGTGCCCGTCCGGCGCTGCCGTTCCGGCGGTGACCGGGCGCCGGAGCCACCGGGTGGGCCGGAGCCGGTGGTGCCGGCGCGAGCCCGTGCCGGGTGCGTCGGACACGGCCAGGGCGAAGCGGGGCGGGGCCCACGGGCCGCCGTACCAGCCGTTCCCGTTGTCCCCGTCGTTCCCGTTGTTCCCGTTGTTCCCGGCGGGCCGGGGGCCCCGGGACCGGGGCGCGCGCGGGGCGGGTGGCCGGGGTGACCCGTACGGGATTCCCCCGCGGTACTGCGGGGCCCGGGCCCGTCAGGGGAGCCCGTCGGCGAGGGGCGCCCCGGCCCGGCTTGCGTGCCCGGCGGGCTCCGCGCCGTCGTCGCGGGGGACGGTCGCCGAGGGCACCTGCTGTCCGGGGAGCCGTACGCCCTCGCCCGAGGGGGACGCGTCCAGGCGGGGCAGCAGTCCCGGGGTGGCGAGCCCGGGCAGCACCAGCCGCCACATGGCGGAGATCCGCAGGGGCAGGTCCCGCCGGTCGCTGTAGGCCTGTGACACCACCTGGAGCCCGGTGAAGGCGCTCACGATCGTGGCGGCGACCTCGGCCACGTCGGTGCCGGGCAGCAGCTCGCCCCGCCGCTCGGCGCGGCGCAGCAGGTCCTCCATGGCCCTGATCGCCTGGTCGTAGGGGGCCCGGGCGGAGGAGGTGAACGAGGACTGCTCCACCGTCAGCCGCACACTGGCCCGGAGCACCGTGTCCGTCTTCAGCCGGTGGGCGAAGCTCAGGGTCAGGTCGATCGCGCTCTGCAGCCAGGTCCGGCGCTCCGGGACCGTCAGCGCCTCGCCCTGCGCCTCGACGAGCGCGGTGGCGATGGCCTCCTTCGAGGGGAAGTGGTAGTACAGGGCGCCCCGGGTGAGCCCGGCCCTGGAGAGGATCTCGTTCGTGCTCGCCGCGTCGTAGCCGCGCTCGCCGAACACGTCCGCGGCGGCCTCCAGGATCGAGTGCCTCGATCGAATACCGCGCTCTTGTCGGGCCATGACTCGCGATTCCTTACCCGCAGCAGAACATACAAGCCTGCCTGCATAGTAGTGGTGCCCGGGGTCTCCTCCCCGGCGCATGCCCTTTCCGCCACCCCCGGGCGGCCCGGCAGGGCGCCGCGACGCCGGCGGTGCGCCCGGCCGCGGCCCGCTCGGGGAGGCGTCCCCGGGTGCCTCCGGGGAGGCTCGCCCCGGGTGTCCTCGGGGCGTGGAGCGGGGCCGTCTCAGGGGCCGCCGGTACGGGGGCCGGGGCCGCGGGCGGTGGTGGGACGCCGGGGCGGGACGGGCCGGAACGCCGTGGTGCCGGGGGAGGGGGCGGGTCCGGCGGCCGGGCCGGGGGCGGGCCGGTGGAGCCCGCCGGGCCTCGCGGCGCGGGTGGTGCGGGCGGCCGGGGCGGTGGACGCGGCGGGGGCCCGGGAGTCGGCGCGCGCCGTGGTGGCCGGGGTGGCGGGGGGAGGGTCCGCCACCCCGGAGAAGGGAGGGACGGTTCCTTCGGCGCGGCGAGGTCCGCCCGCGTGAACGGCCTGCCGGTCCATCGGCCCCTCCCGGTATTTCACGGTGACCGTCCATCCGGTCACTGGCGGTGACAGTAACAGACAGACTTGCCTGCTTGTCAATGTGCTGTCCGTGGAACGAAGGGGTGAAGGTGCCGAAAAGCGGGCCGCCGTACCGGTGGGTCCGCCGCCTCGCGATGTGTACGCATCCCGTTTGTCATGTCACGTCGTCAATGTTCTGGTCATACGGTGGCAACTTTCGCTTCGGGTGACGAGTACGGGCTGTCGGTATGGTCGCCGGAAGGTCCTCCGCTCTCCTTGTAAAAAAGACCAGCCTGTCTGTACTTTGTGGGCGTACGCATTGCAGGGCGACGGGGGGAGTCCAGGCGCGCGTCCACGCCTGCCCCTGTCCCGACCAGGCAGGAGTGCCGCGCATGCTGACTTCGTTCGAAGGCACCGGGAATGAGGCCGCCGCCTTAGGGAGCGGCCCCCTGCTCGCAACGGTTCCGCGTGGATACGTGCACCGGGCCTCCGTGGCCGAGGTGCTGCTCACCGGCTGGGAGTCGGACACGGCCGCTGCGGCGCCGGGCGCGCCCGAGCGGTTCACGGTGCGGGCCCAGTGGCCGCGCAGCCACGCCCTCTTCGCCCCGGCCCACGGCCACCAGGACCCGCTGCTCCTGGTCGAGACGATCCGTCAGACCGGGAGCCTGCTCTCCCACGCCGAGTACGGGCTCCCGTTCGGCCACCAGTTCGTGATGTGGGACATCTCCTTCACGGCCCTGCCGTCAGCCTTCGTCATCGGCCCCCGCCCGACCGACGTCGAACTGCGCGCCGAGTGCGTCAACGTCGTCCGCCGGGGACGGACCCTGGCCGGCATGCGGTACGGGGTGACCGTGCTGCGGGACGGACTGCCCGTGGCGACCGGCGGCGCCCGCTTCAGCTGCGCCAGCCCCGCCGCCCACCGCAGGCTGCGGGGCGGGCGGCCCACCACCGTCGCCCAGCGCCCGCCGGTACCGGTCGGCGCGGCCCGCGTGGGCCACACGGACCCGGACAACGTGCTGCTCGCGGCGAACCCCCGGGAGAACCTCTGGACGCTGCGCGTCGACACGGACCACCCGGTCTTCTTCGACCACCCCGTCGACCACGTCCCCGGCATGATGCTGATCGAGGCCGCCCGCCAGGCCGCCCGCGCCGCCGTGGGCCGCCCCGACGCCCTTCTCGTCGACCTGCGCAGCGAGTTCACCCGCTACGCCGAACTCGACGCCCCCTGCCTGATAGAGGCGAGGGTGCTCCGCCCGGAGACGCCGCGGGAGCTGAGGGTGGACGTGTGGGGCACGCAGGAGGGGGAGCGCGTCTTCACGGCGGAACTGCGGCTCGCCCACGGGTGAGCGAGAGGGGGGCGCACTGGACGAGGCGGCACCCCCCCGCCCCACCCGGGGCCCACCACGCCACCCGGCACGGTGGGCCCCGGACGGCCCTGGCCCCGTGTGCGGGGCCACAGTTCCTCGGGCTCGGCCTCCTGGGTCTCCCCGGGGACCACCCCCGCGTGCGCGGGGAACACCAGCCCCGAGGCGGCACCAGCCACGCCATCCCGGGACCACCTCCGCGTGCGCGGGGAACACTCGCTGTACCAGCCGTCACCCGTGGCGCCGCAGGGACCACCCCCGCGTGCGCGGGGAACACCGGGGCGGCTCCAGCCGGGTCACGCCCGGCGTGGGACCACCCCCGCGTGCGCGAGGAACACTTCAACGCCCGCTACCCGGTCGGCACCCTCGTGGGACCACCCCCGCGTGCGCGGGGAACACGGGGCCGACGGCACCTCGGCCGCCGAGGTGGTGGGACCACCCCCGCGTGCGCGGGGAACACAAGAACCGGGCGAGCTGCTCGTACTCGACATCGGGACCACCCCCGCGTGCGCGGGGAACACGCCACGCGAGACTTCCTCGCCGGCGGCCAGTGGGGACCACCCCCGCGTGCGCGGGGAACACCCATGCAGGCCGGGCGGGCGCTCGGCAACGCGTGGACCACCCCCGCGTGCGCGGGGAACACGCGTTGTTCAGGCCGGCGTCGTCGACCAGGCCGGGACCACCCCCGCGTGCGCGGGGAACACATGGCCCCGTCCGGTACATGCAGGGAATCGCGGGGACCACCCCCGCGCGCGCGGGGAACACCCGGTTCCTGCCATGGGAATCCTTCCTGCGCCGGGACCACCCCCGCGTGCGCGGGGAACACAGCCCGAGTCCCCATGCCGAGAGGCGTGACGCGGGACCACCCCCGCGTGCGCGGGGAACAGGCGTCGACGGGGCCCTTGGTGCCCCAGAGGATGGGACCACCCCCGCGTGCGCGGGGAACACCCGCGCGGAATCACGAGGCATGGGAGGCAGGCGGGACCACCCCCGCGTGCGCGGGGAACACCCGTCGAGGCGTGCCCACGGACACCCCGGCCGGGGACCACCCCCGCGTGCGCGGGGAACACTCCAGGGTGGTGGGGGCCGGGCGGGCGTCGGCGGGACCACCCCCGCGTGCGCGGGGAACACGACGGTGCGGCAGATGCCGCTGAGGCAGGTCTGGGACCACCCCCGCGTGCGCGGGGAACACTGCCGCCGGGTGGGAGGGCGTCGCTACCTGCGGGGACCACCCCCGCGTGCGCGGGGAACACTTCAGAGTGTCGTTGGCCTGGGTGATCGCCTCGGGACCACCCCCGCGTGCGCGGGGAACACAGATCATGACGGAGCTGACGTACAAGGCCCTCGGGACCACCCCCGCGTGCGCGGGGAACACCCTGACAAGCGGCACCGTCACACCCCCCGGCCGGGACCACCCCCGCGTGCGCGGGGAACACTTCCGGGCGGGCGCGGGCGACGACCCGGCGGCGGGACCACCCCCGCGTGCGCGGGGGAACACGCCCAGCTCGCCGCACTCATCGCCGGGTACGGGGGACCACCCCCGCGTGCGCGGGGAACACGCCGGTCGCAGCGGGGCACGAAGTTCGGTCTCGGGACCACCCCCGCGTGCGCGGGGAACACGTGGTGAGGAAGCGCCGGCGGCTCACGTTTCCGGGACCACCCCCGCGTGCGCGGGGAACACAAAGTTCGTCGTGGATCAGGGCCGGATCATCCGGGACCACCCCCGCGTGCGCGGGGAACACCACGTGGGCCGGGGGCGCTTGACCGTCCGGGCGGGACCACCCCCGCGTGCGCGGGGAACACCGGATGGTCCACCCCGAGTGGGACAAGGACCAGGGGACCACCCCCGCGTGCGCGGGGAACACGACGTGCCGGTCAACCTTGGTCGGCATCAGGTGGGACCACCCCCGCGTGCGCGGGGAACACACGCCGTAGCGGAGCGCGTCGCACGAGTGGTCGGGACCACCCCCGCGTGCGCGGGGAACACATCAGCCATGTTCATGGCCGACGCGCCGCCCGAGGACCACCCCCGCGTGCGCGGGGAACACCGGCGCCTCTCCGTCGCCCTGGCCGTCCGGCAGGGACCACCCCCGCGTGCGCGGGGAACACCACCGAGCGGCGTCTGACCGCCGAGCTCGGCGTGGACCACCCCCGCGTGCGCGGGGAACACAGGAGCTGACCTGGGGTTCTATTTGGGCTGAGGGCGGATTTTACTCGCTTTACCTGACTCCGGCTTATGGGGCATAAGCGTCCTGTTGACTGCTCGTGGGTTCCTCGGGCTCCCGGGGATCATACGGGCGCCCCACGTGGGCCCCTTCGTGGGCCGGTGCTGCCACCGCCCCCAGCCCCCGGCCCCCGTGCCGCGACACGGTTCTCTGCCGTCGGCAGAGCCGGACGTCCGGCGGGCGGCCGGCTGCCAGGATGACCGCATGGGACAGGACACGGCGCTCCGTCGGCTCGACCTCGGGTACTTCGTCCGGCCCGCGTCGGAGGCGGGCGGCCCGCATCCACGGGTGGAACCCGTCCTCGCCTACCTCGTGCGGCACGGCGACGGACTCATCCTCTTCGACACGGGCATCGGTGCGGCGGACCCCGTGACGGAGGCGCACTACCGGCCCCGGCGCCGTGACCTGCGGGAGGCGCTGGCGGCGTCCGGTGTGGCCCTGGACGACATCTCCCTGGTCGTCAACTGCCACCTGCACTTCGACCACTGCGGCGGGAACCCCCTCCTCGGCGGCACGCCCGTGCTCGTGCAGGAGGCCGAACTGGCCGCCGCACGCCGGGGCGGCCACACCTTCGAGGAACTGGTCGACTTCCCCGGCGCGGTCTACGAGGAGATCGCCGGTGAGGCAGAGGTCCGGCCGGGTGTGCGGATCATCCCGACGCCCGGACACACCGAGGGCCACCAGTCGCTGGTCCTCCGGCAGGACGACGGCACCGTGGTCCTCGCCGGGCAGGCGCACGACTTCGCCTCCGCGTTCGCGTCCGATCAACTGGCCCGCCGGGCGGAGCTGGACGGAGTGGAGCAGCCGCTGCCGGCCCGCCCGCCCTGGCTGGACCGGCTCGCCGACCTCGATCCGCGCCGCGTGCTCTTCGCCCACGACTGCTCCGTCTGGGAACCGTCGTGACCCGGAGCCCCCCGGCCCCGACTCCCCATCCCGCGAGGCGCGTTGCCCGGCCCTCCGCGCCAACGGACCGGTCGCGGCCGGGGATCGCGCGTACGTGGCCGGGGATCGCTCGTACGCGGCCGACCGCAGGACACCGGCGGCCGACGGCAGGACACCGCGGCCGACCCGCAGGACACCCGCCCCGGCGCGGCTCCGCCCCCGACGTCCGCGCGGCGCGGAAGCACGGCCGAAGACCTCCCCGCGCCCCGCCGAACCCCCGCCTACACCCCCTCGTACGGCCCCCCGACCCCCCACTCCTCCCACAGCGCCTCCGCGAAGGCCGCCGCTATGCGGTGCTCGCCGTCGGTGTTGGGGTGGGTGCCGTCGTGGGTGTCGGTGCGGAAGTCGTAGGCGGCCGGCGGCGGGACCAGGGCGAGCGGCGACGCGGCGGTGTCCAGGTCGGCGACGGCCTTGGCGAGGAGTTCGTTGAAGTGGGCGACCTGCTCGGCGAACGACGTGTCCGAGTCCGCCCGGATGTTGTGCAGTACCGGCAGCACCGCGAGGTGGACACGCGGGTTGGCCGCCCGCGCCCGCGCCACGAACTCCCGCGCGTTGGCCGCCGTCTGCTCCGCGTCGGTGTAGAAGCCGAGGTCGATCAGGCCGAGGGAGACGAGGAGGACGTCGGCGCGGTGGGCGCGCACCGCGTCCCGGACGAGCGGGGTCATGTGGTGCCAGCCCTCGCCCCAGCCCGCCAGGTGCGCCCGGGGGAAGCCGGGGTCGGCGTAGGCGTACGAGACGGGGGCGTCGGCCGCCGGGTCGTGCAGCGCCTCGCGCGGGCCGACCAGCGTGAAGGGGCCGCCGTACGCCTCGCACAGGTGCCGCCACAGCCAGTAGCGCCAGGTGTGCTGGCCCGCGCTCCCGATCGTCATCGAGTCGCCTACGGCCATCAACCTGAGCATCCGCTCATCATGGACGATTCCCCTGGTCGACGCGATGTGACCCCGGACACCCGGCGTGAACCGCCGGACGGGATGGCACTCTTGGGGAATGCGCCGACCCCTCGCCCTGCTCGTCGCGGCCCTTCTCGCGGGCGCGTCCGCCCTGCCCGCCGCCGCCCACGCGGCCGAGGGGGACACGGCGGCCGGCGCGATCCCCGGCTCCGACGGGTTCACGATCAAGGACCCGCGCATCACCGAGTCCAGCGGCCTCGCCGCCTCGCGGCAGCACCCCGGCGTCTACTGGACCCACAACGACCAGGACACCGGCCCCTACCTCTACGCCGTGGACGGCGCGACCGGCGAGACCGTCGCCCGGGTCTCGATGGCCGGGGTCGGCACCCCCCGGGACGTGGAGGCCATCGCGATCGGCCCCGGCAACCGGATCCTCGTCGGGGACATCGGCGACAACGACGGCGTGACCTGGCCGTACGTCTGGATCTACGAACTGCCCGAGCCGGCCGAGCTGAAGGACCAGACGATCCGGGCCACGCAGTACGTCGTGAAGTACACGGACGGCAGCCGGGACGCCGAGTCGATGGTCGTGCACCCGAAGACGGGACGCGTCTACATCATCGACAAGCAGCGGGACGGCGGCCATCTCTACGAGGGCCCCGCGAAGCTCTCCGCCACCGGCACCAACGTCTTCCGGCCCACCAGGTCCGTCGACCTCTGGGCCACGGACGCCGCCTTCTCCCCGGACGGCGAGCGGCTCGCCGTGCGCGGCTACCTGGGCGGGGCCTGGTACGACTGGAACGGCGGCGACATCCGGCGCCGGGGGCGGATCAGCGTGCCGTTCGGCCAGGGGGAGTCCGTCACCTACACCGTCGACGGGGCGAAGCTGCTGCTCGGCATGGAGGGGCTGCGCAGTCCGGTCCAGGCCCAGGACGCGCCCGGCGGCGGGGGCGGCGGTGAGGGTGAGCGGCCGGGCGGGAAGCCGGCCGCCCGGGGGAAGGACGACGGCGGTGACGGCGACACGGTGCCCGAGGGCGGCACCCTCGGGATCGGCACGGTCGCGCTGATCGTCGGCTGCGCCGCGCTGTTCGGCCTGCGCCGGCTGTTCCGGCGCCGCTGACCCCTACGGGCCGGGGCGCCCGGGTGACCCCTACGGGTCCGGGTGGCCTCTACGGACCCGGGTCACCCCTACGGGCCCAGGTGCCCCCTACTGGCCCGGTGACCCCTACGGGCGCTGAGAACCCTCAGGAACCTGAGAACCCTCAGGACCGGGGGACTTCCGGGAGTCCGAGGAACCCTGACCCCCGGACCTCTGGGTCTTCCGGGCTCCCCGGGAGGCACGCCCGGGCGGGGTCGGGGACGCCCCGGAGGGCGGTCCGGGGGCACGGTCACCGGGGGGAGGCCCGGGGGCACGGTCACCGGAGGGGCTGTCGGCGGCGCACGAGCCGGGCCCGCCCGCCGGGACGCGGGTGCCGGTGCCGGTGGCGCCCTCCGCCGCCCGCCGCGCCACCAGGATCTCCAGACCGTCCAGGATCCGCTCCAGCCCGAACCCGAAGTGGTCGAAACCGGTCCCGAAGGCGTCCGCGCTCAGGGAGGCCAGGACGGGATAGCGCCCGCTGGTCATGGCCCGCTCCAGCACCGGGCGCTGGGCCTCCCAGAACCGCGCGTCCGTCAGCCCCGAGGTGCGCTCGGCCCGCTCCTGGTACACCTGGGTCCGCGCGGCGCCGACCACGTATCCGTCGATCATGATGATCACCGACACCAGCTCGGGGTCGGAGAGCCCCATCGGCCTGATCCGGGTGAGCACCTTCTCCATGCCGTCCAGCGCGCTGGGCCCGAGGATCGGCCGGGACTGGTTGACCTCCAGCAGCCAGGGGTGGCGCCGGTGGAGCGCCAGCGAGGCGTGGCCCAGGGCCTCCAGCGCCGCGCGCCAGCCCCCGCCGCCGCCGTCGCCGGGGGCGTCCTCGGAGGGGCGCTGGACGCGGTCCAGCATCAGGTCCAGCAGCTCGCCCTTGCCGGGGACGTAGCGGTAGAGGGACATCGTGCCGGTGCCCAGCTCGGCGGCGATCCGCCGCATCGAGACGGCGCCGAGCCCCTCCCGGTCCGCGACCCCTACGGCGGCCTCCACCACCCGGTCCAGCGTCAGCCCCGGCTTCGGGCCCCGGCTCGGGCGTGGGCCGGTGTCCCAGAGCAGGTCGAGGGTGCGGGCGATGTCACCGCTGCCGCTGGTCTCCGTACCGCTGGTCATGGGGGCAGTTTAAAACCGCCGCCCCGGACCGCCTTCCGTTCCGCCCCTAAAACTGAGTACGGTGTACGCGCAATCGGGTACGGTGTACCCAGTTAAAAGCGGAAGGGGGACCGGACCATGGGCGAGCCATACGGCGGGGCCGTGGGGCCCGTCGCACCCGGCGGGGGCGGCGGAAGCGGCACGGACGGCGACGGGCGCGGCGCGAGCCGTCGCGGAGCGAACGGTGACGGCGTCGGCGGTGACGGATACGCGGTGCTGGCCGAGGCGCTGGAGAAGAGGTACGGCGGCAAGCACGCCCTGAACGGCTTCGACCTGGCCGTCCGCGAGGGCACCGTGCACGGCCTGCTCGGCCCGAACGGCGCCGGGAAGACGACGGCGGTGCGCATCCTGGCCACGCTGGTCGGCCTCGACGGCGGCCGGGCCCGCGTCGCCGGTCTCGACGTCGCCCGCCGGCCGCGCGAGGTGCGGGCCAGGATCGGCCTGACCGGGCAGTACGCGGCGGTGGACGAGGTGCTCACCGGGCGGCAGAACCTGGAGATGTTCGGCCGCCTGTTCCATCTCGGCGGGCGGCGGGCCCGGTGGCGGGCCGCCGAACTGCTGGAGCGGTTCGACCTGACCGGGGCCGCCGACCGGGGCGTCGGCGAGTACAGCGGCGGCATGCGGCGGCGGCTCGACCTGGCCGCGTCGATGATCCTCTCCCCGGCGGTGCTGTTCCTGGACGAGCCGACGACCGGGCTGGACCCGCGCAGCCGCGGCGAGGTCTGGGACGCGGTGCGGGCCCTGGTGGCGGGCGGCACCACGGTGCTGCTGACCACGCAGTACCTGGAGGAGGCCGACAGGCTGGCCTCGCGCGTCACCGTCATCGACCGGGGCCGGGCCATCGCGGACGACACCCCGGACGGGCTGAAGACCCTGATCGGCGGGGACTGCGTCGAGGTCGTCGTCCGGGAGCGGGCCGACATCCCGGCCGCGGTGAAGGCCGTCGCCCGGTTCTGCGAGGGCGAACCGGAGCCGGACGAGGAGGCGTTGAGCGTGCGCGCGCCGGTCGCCGACCGGGTCGCCGCCCTCACCGGGGTGGCCCGCACCCTCCAGGACGAGGGCGTGCGGGTGGAGGACATCGGACTGCGCAGGCCGAGCCTCGACGACGTGTTCCTGCGCCTGACCGGACACCGTACGGACCATGGGGAGGAGACGGCGGCATGAGCGTTCCGATTCCGGCGGACGCCGGCACGGGAGCCGCGGCGGAGGGCGGGCACGGCCGCCTGTACTGGCTGCTCGCGGACTGCGCCAACGTGGTGCGCCGCGGCATGACCCACTACCGGCGCCGGCCGGTCAACATCGCCTGGCAACTGGGCTTCCCGATCCTCTCCGTCCTGCTCTACGGCTATGTCTTCGGCAGTGCGATGCGGGTGCCCGGCGGCGGGGACTACCTGGACTTCCTGATGCCGGGCATGTTCGTGATGTCCATGGCGTTCGGCTTCGTCAACACCGCGACGCTGGTGGTGCACGACGCGACCAAGGGCGTCATCGACCGGTTCCGCTCCATGCCGATGGCCTCGTCGGCGGTGGTGACCGGCCGGGGCGTGACCGATCTCCTGGTGGCCTGCGCGGAGTTGGCCATCATGATGCTGACGGGGCTGGCCATGGGGTGGCGCCCGGAGGGCGGTTGGGGCTTCCTCGGCGCGTTCGGCCTGCTGCTGTGGCTGCGGTTCGCGCTGATCTGGCTGGGTGTGTGGCTGGGGCTGCTGGTTCCCAACCCCGAGGCGGCGGGAGGGCTGTTCGCGGTGGCGTTCCCGCTGACGATGATCTCCAGCATCTTCGTCGCCCCCCAGTTGATGCCGGACTGGCTGGGCCGGCTGGCCTCCTGGAACCCCCTCTCCTCCACCGCCGCCGCCACCCGCGACCTGTACGGCACGCCGGTGGCCGGAGCGGACGACTGGATCGGCGGACACGCGCTGCTCATGGCCTGGGTCTGGCCGGCCGTCCTGACGGCGGTCTTCCTCCCCCTGGCGGTACGCCGCTTCCAGCGCCTCGGCCGGTAGGGCACCGGGACCACCGTCCCGCAAGTCACCCACCCGGCCCCGGTTCCGGCCCACGGCCCGGTTCGTCCGGTGGGGGGCCGGAGAATATGCGCGACTATTCTCCTGCGGTCACGGAGAACGCATGGACATTCACTCAGTGGAATCGCCAGGCTGTGATCACTCGCCCACCGGGGCGACGGAGAGGGGATCGGCGATGCCGCGACGGTTACGGTTCAACGGGGCGGGCAGCGGCGGGGGCGGCTGCCCCTCCGTGCACGAGGACGTGGACAGCGGGGAGGTGATCGTGCACGGTCCTCCGCTCGCCGACCCGGAGGACATCGCCCAGCTCAGGCATCTGTCGGAGGGGGAGGTCGCGATCGTGGTCCCCCGTGAACTGCTGGTCGACTGGACCCCGAAGGGAGAGGACGCGTCAGGTGCGGACCATCGGTCTGGACGAGTTCAGCGGGCTGTTCGGCAGGTTCGAGCACACCGCGTGGCGCCTTGAGACCCGCCGCCGGTACGCGAGTGACGAAGCGAGCGACACCTACCGGCAGTTCGTGGAGACCGGGCGGGTCGACTGGACGTACGACAACCCGTACTGCCGGAAGATCCGTGAGCAGACCTCGCAGGGCAAACGGGTGGAGCGGGTCCGCATCGTGGACCAGGAGCCGACCGTCGGGCAGCGCTATCTCCTCGACAACGCGAGGCGGAACAGCGGTATGGGCGAGGACATCCGCAGTATGTGGCGGGCCGACGCTGACCGGCTCCGGCTGCCCGCCGAGGACTTCTGGCTGTTCGACAGCCGGCTCATCGCCGCCCTCCGGTTCGACGAGGGCGATCGGCTCACCCATGTGGACCTGATCACGGAACCCGCAGAGGTGGTGCGCTGCGGGATGATCCGGGATGCCGCATGGCATCACGCGGTGCCGTGGGAGCGGTTCGCCGCGCACCTGCCCGATGCCTAGGACGTGAGCGGACACCGGTGAGTACGGACTTTCAGCGGGCACGCGAGGAACTGGGGCGCAGGCTGAAGGAGTTGCGCCTGTCGAGCCCCGGCGGCCGACTCACCGGTGTTCGGCTGGCCCAGTCGTTGGGCTGGCCGCGATCGAAGGTCAGCAAGCTGGAGAACGGCCGCCAGACCCCCACCGACGACGACCTCAGGCAGTGGGCCGAGGCCGTTGGCCGCCCGGAGACCCGTGCCGAGCTGCTCTCCAGGCTCCGGGGCTTCGAGAGCCACGTCCGTTCCTGGCGGCGTCTGCTGGCGGCGGGGCACAGCCCCGTGCAGGAGACGTGGAACGCCCTGGTCGCGGAGTCCCGGACCATCCGTGTGTGGGACAACTTCGCCGTCAACGGCATGCTGCAGACCGCCGACTACGCTCGCGGGCTCTTCGAGTGCCTGGCGGATCTCCAGCGTTCCCCGCGGGACGCGGAGGACGCGGTGCGCGCCCGTATGCGGCGCCAGGAGTGGCTCTACCGTCCGGGCAAGCGGCTGAACGTGCTCATGTGGGAAGGCGCGTTACGGGCACGGGTGTGCCCGCCCGAGGTGCTGGCGGCCCAGATGGACCGTCTGCTGGGCGTCGTGGGCATAGACACCGTCCACCTCGGCATCGTGCCCCTGGACGCGCTGCTCCGCCTCCCGCCGCAGAACGGCTTCTGGATCCTGGACGACCGAGTGGTCACCGTGGAGGACTGGCACGCCGAACTATGGCTCGACGATGCCGAAACGATCGCCCTGTACCGCCGCGTGTGGGACACCCTCGCGGAGTCCGCGGTGTACGGGACCGAGGCGCAGCGGGTGATCAGCCGCGTCAGACGGGGCCTCACGGGCTGACCCGGTCGTGGTGGGCCGGCCGTCCGGGCTCGGCGGGGGCGGCCGCGCGTGCCCTGGCTCCGCCGGGGGCCAAGGACCCGGAGGGCCCGGCCGCATCCGACGGTTCGAGGGCGATCCGTGCCCAGACGCACTTGGTGTAGGCGTCCTGCCGCCATCCCCAGTCGTCGGACAGGGCAGCCACCAGGGCCAGCCCGCGCCCGCCCTCGTCGTCCGGGGCCGACTCGTGGGCCCGGGGGACGCGGTCCCGGTCCGGGTCGGACACCTCCAGGGTCAGCTCCGCGTCGTCCAGCGTGAGGACGACCTGAACCTGGGCGTAGGAGACCCGGCAGTGGAGCACCGCGTTGGCGACCAGCTCGCTCACCAACAGGGCGGCGGTCTCGGCTGTTTCATCGCTCACGCCCCACTCCGCAAGCGCCTCGCGGGTGTGCTGCCGCGCCTCGGGCACGTTCCTGCGGCGCTTGGGGACGCGGAAGTTCTCGGTTACGGGCATGGGTATCCCCCTACGTCGTGGGACGGGGCGCCAAGCCACTGCTGTGCGGCGCCTCGTTGACCGTAGGCGTGGATTCAGAACCTATGCAACCCACACCAGTGAATGCATTCATTGGTGTCACTCGATCGTGTCATGCCTCCGTGTGCGTGTGGCATGGTGTGGCAGGGTTGCCGGGGAGAAGGGGGAGGTTCCATGCCCGCAGGCGGACGGCCGACAGTGCGCAGCAGGCGCTTGGGCACGGCACTCAGGGCGTACCGGCTGGCCGCCAAGCTCGACCAGCCGCAGGCCGCCGAGGTGATCGCGTCGAGTCAGGCTCGGATCAGTCGCATGGAGAGCGGGCGGGCCACACCGCGCGTGATTGAAGTCCGGTTGTTGCTCGATGCCTACGGCGTCACTGACTCCGGCGTGCGCGAGAAGCTTGAGGAGCTGGCCAAGCACTCGAAGAAGCGGGGCTGGTGGCTTGAGTACGCGGGGGACCTGAGGCCGGACTACCTCGATTACATCGCGATGGAGGATGACGCTGTCTGTATCCGTCAATGGCAGCCGGTTCTCGTCCCGGGTCTCCTCCAGACCGCTGCGTATTCGAAGGCGGTTGTCGAGGGCGGGCCGAATGCTCTCACGCCCGAGCGTGTTTCCCGGCTGGTGGAAGTGAGGCGGAGGCGTCAGAAGAGGGTTGTCGAGGGCGAGGTGAAGTACTCTGCCGTGCTATGGGAGGCGACCATTGAGTACCCCCTCATGGACACGGAGACCCATCTTGGGCAACTGTCCGCGATCCTTGAGTTCGCAGGTCAGAAGAACGTGGACGTTCATATCCTGCCGTTCGGCGCGGGTACGCTGACTGCCGCGTTCTCCGCCTTCTCGGCCTTCAGCTTTGATTCGGAGTCAGAGATTGAGGCGGTCGCCATGGATGACGTGATGAACTCCTCGGTCATCGAGTCGCGGCGTGACCTTGATTCGTATTCAAGTTCCTACGACATGATGCTCGCGTCGTCACTCACGCCAGAGGAGAGTATGAAACTCGTTCGCCGCAAGCTTGAGTCCCTCGGGAAGGGCGAGAAGTGACCGAGATCGTGGGAACCTTCCGTAAGTCGTCGTATTCCTCGCAACTGGGCGAGTGCGTGGAGGTCGCCGACACGGCCACCGGCGGTCGGGCCGTCCGTGACAGCAAGCGGCAGGACGGCCCCCTGCTCACCGTGTCCGGCGCTACCTGGCGCGCCTTCCTGCGCCGCTTCGCGTAGAGAAGGCGGCCGTCGCCCCGTCCTTCCGGTCGGCCTGGACATGACCCGAATTGTCATCGATTGGTAACGGGCGCATCCCCGGCGCCCGATCGTCCATCCTCCCTGGTGGCCGCGCGGCGGCCGAGGAACCGGTGGGGAATCGCGAGGACGGTGGGCGGACATGGGGCGGTACACGGGTGGGCGGGGCTGGTACGGCAAGATGCTCGGGGCTGCGGTCGGGGTGACGCTGCTCGCCACCGGCGCCTCGGTGTGGTCCGCGCAGGCCGGCGCCGTGCACGCGTCCGGCGAGCCCGGTGAGCCGGGCGCGACCGCCTCCGCGGCACCCGCCCGCCCCGGCGGCTCCACGCCTCCCAAGAGCCCCCGCACCGGAGTCACGCCCGTCGACGCGGGCATCGCGCACGCCTCGGACCGGGGGCCGCGCGGGGTGAACATCACCATCGACGACGGTCCCGACCCGACCTGGACGCCCCAGGTGCTCGCGTTGCTGCGGGAGCACGGCGTGAAGGCGACGTTCTGCGTGACCGGCCTCCAGGCGCGGGCGCACCCCGGCCTCGTGAAGGAGGTGGTCGCGGCAGGGCACCGGCTGTGCAACCACTCGGTGTCGCACGACACCGCCATGGACGGGAAGTCCGAGGCGTACCAGTCGCGGGAGATCCTCGACGCCGAACGCATGATCGTCGAGGCGTCCGGTGGCGTGCGGCCCCTGTACTACCGGGCGCCCGGCGGCGCGTTCACCCCGTACAGCCGTGGGGTCGCCGCCTCCCGGGGGATGCGTCCGCTGGGCTGGAACGTGGACACCAAGGACTTCGAACGGCCGGGCGCGGACGCCATCGTCGCCACCGTCGAACGCGAACTGCCGAACGGGCCCACGCTCCTGTTCCACGACGCCGGGGGCGACCGTTCCCAGACCGTCGCCGCCCTGCGCCGCGTCCTGCCCCGGCTCAAGGAGCAGGGCCGCGTCTTCGGCTTCCCCGTGCGCTGAGCGCCGGTCCGCGACGCGGAAGGGCGCCCGGCCGGCGGTACCGGCGGGGCGCCCTTCCAGCGGTGCGGCGGGGCCGCTACAGCTTCTCGATGACGTGGTCGACGCAGCGGGTCAGCGCCTCGACGTCCGCCGGGTCGATCGCCGGGAACATGGCGACGCGCAGCTGGTTGCGGCCCAGCTTGCGGTAGGGCTCGGTGTCGACGATCCCGTTGGCGCGCAGCGCCTTGGCGACGGCCGCGGCGTCCACCTCGTCCGCGAAGTCGATCGTGCCGATGACCTGCGAGCGCTTGGCCGGGTCGGCGACGAACGGGGAGGCGTACTTGGACTCCTCCGCCCAGGAGTACAGGCGCGACGAGGAGTCCTTGGTGCGGGCCGCGGACCACTCCAGGCCGCCCTGGCCGTTGATCCACTTGAGCTGCTCGTTGAGCAGGAAGAGCGTGGCCAGCGCCGGGGTGTTGTACGTCTGGTTCTTGCGGGAGTTGTCGATCGCCGTGGGCAGGCTGAAGAACTCCGGGATGTGGCGGCCCGACGCGTGCACGCGCTCGGCGCGCTCGATCGCGGCCGGGGAGAACACGCCGATCCACAGGCCGCCGTCGGAGGCGAAGGACTTCTGCGGGGCGAAGTAGTAGACGTCCGTCTCGGAGACGTCCACCGGCAGGCCGCCGGCGCCCGAGGTGGCGTCGACCAGCACGAGGGCGCCCTCGTCGGCCCCGGCCACGCGCCGGATCGGCATGGCGACGCCGGTCGAGGTCTCGTTGTGGGTGAACGCGTACACGTCCACGCCCGCCTCGGCGTGCGCCTCCGGGTGGGTGCCCGGGTCGGAGGCGGCCACGGAGGGGTCGGCCAGCCAGGGGGCGAGCTTCGCGGCCTTGGCGAACTTGGAGGAGAACTCGCCGAAGGTGAGGTGCTGCGAGCGGTTCTCGATCAGGCCGTGCGTCGCGATGTCCCAGAAGGCGGTGGAGCCGCCGTTGCCGAGGACGACCTCGTAGCCGTCCGGGAGCCGGAACAGGTCGCCGATGCCCGCGCGGACCTCGCCGACGAGGTTCTTGACGGGGGCCTGGCGGTGGGAGGTGCCCAGGAGGGACGTGCCGGTGGCGGCCAGGGCGTCCAGCGCCTCCACCCGCACCTTGGAGGGACCCGCGCCGAATCGACCGTCCGCGGGCTTGATGTCAGCAGGAATCTGGATCTCAGCCACGACGGGAGCGTAGCGCCTCGGCGTAACCGTACGGAGACATGTCCGTCGGATGAGACACGATCCACTGGGCGCGAACCTGTGGAGAACATGTGGACAACTTGTGGACGGGAGAGGGGCGGAGGAGTTTTCCACAGGCTTCTGTCACGGAGGGTGGCGGGGTGCATGCTGTACGTATGACGGATCTGGAGGCGGTGCTGCGCGGCGCGGTCCGGGGCGAGGTCGGTTTCGACGCCGCGTCCCGGGCGCTGACGACCATGGACGCGTCCAACTACCGGCGGGTCCCCCTCGGCGTGGTGGCCCCCCGGGACGCCGACGACGTGGCGGCCGTGCTGGAGGTGTGCCGCGAGCGCGGCGTGCCGGTCGTGGCTCGCGGCGGCGGCACCTCCGTCGCCGGCCAGGCCACGGGCACGGGCGTGGTCCTGGACTTCACCCGGCACATGAACCGGCTGGTCGCGCTCGACCCGGAGGCCCGCACCGCGGTGGTGCAGCCCGGCCTGGTCCTCGACCGGCTCCAGGAGGCCGCGGCCCCGCACGGGCTGCGCTTCGGCCCCGATCCGTCCACCCACGGCCGCTGCACCCTCGGCGGCATGATCGGCAACAACGCGTGCGGCTCCCACTCCGTCGCCTGGGGCACCACCGCGGACAACGTGCGGGAGCTGTCCGTCCTCACCGCGCGCGGCGAGCGGCTGCGTCCCGGCCCCGGGTGGGCCGGGGCGCCCGACGGGCTGCGGGCCCTCGCGGAGGCGGAGCGGGCGCGGCTGCGCACCGGCTTCCCCGATCTGCCCCGCCGCATCTCCGGGTACGCGCTGGACGCGCTGTTGCCCGAGCGGGGCGCCGACGTGGCCTGCTCCCTCTGCGGCTCCGAGGGCACCCTCGCCGTGCTCACCGAGGCGGTCGTCCGGCTGGTCGGGGCGCCCCGCGCGCGGGCCCTGGCCGTCCTCGGTCACGCCGACGAGGCCGGGGCGGCGGAGGCGGCGGCCGGGCTGCTGCCGCTCGGCCCGCTGACCGTGGAGGGCATGGCCGCCGACCTCGTGCCCGACCCGGCCGCCCTGCCCCGCGGCGGCGCCTGGCTGTTCGTGGAGACGGGCGGGGAGACACCCGCCGAGGCCCGGACCCGCGCCGAGGCGGTCGTCCGGGCCGCCGACGTCCTCGACGCCCGTGTCGTCACCGACCCCGCCGAGCAGCGGGCGCTCTGGCGGATCCGCGAGGACGCCGGCGGCACGGCGACCCGGATGCCCGACGGATCGGAGGCCTGGCCCGGCTGGGAGGACTGCGCGGTGCCCCCGGCCCGGCTCGGCGGCTACCTGCGGGAGTTCCGGGACCTGCTCACCGCCCACGGGCTGCGCGGCACGCCGTACGGGCACTTCGGGGAGGGCTGCGTCCACGTCCGTATCGACTTCGACCTGCTGACCCCGGCCGGCGTCGCCCGCTTCCGGCGCTTCTCCGAGGAGCTGGCCGGGCTCGTCGTCGCCCACGGCGGCTCCCTCTCCGGCGAACACGGGGACGGCCGGGCCCGCGCCGAGCTGCTGCCCCGCATGTACGGCGCGGGGACGGTCGCCGTGTTCGAGCGCGCCAAGGCGGTCTGGGATCCGGACGACCTGCTCAACCCCGGCATGCTGGTGCGCCCCGGCCCCCTCGACGCCGACCTCCGCTTCGCCGTCCTGCCCGGCCGCCCCGTCGACGTGGCCTTCGGCTACCCCGCCGACGGCGGCGACTTCCCGGCCGCCGTGCGCCGCTGCGTCGGCGTCGCCAAGTGCCGTACGGCGACGGCGGAGGGGGCGGCCGTCATGTGCCCGTCGTTCCGGGTGACGGGGGAGGAGGCGCACTCCACCCGGGGGCGGGCCCGGCTGCTGCACGAGATGCTCGCCGGGGAGCTGATCACCGACGGCTGGCGCTCACCGGAGGTCCGGGACGCGCTCGACCTGTGCCTGTCCTGCAAGGGCTGCCGTTCGGACTGCCCGGTCGGCGTCGACATGGCCACCTACAAGGCCGAGTTCCTGCACCACCACTACGCGGGCCGCCGCCGCCCCGCCGCCCACTACGCCCTGGGGTGGCTGCCGGTGTGGCTGCGCTGGGCCGCCCGCACCCGCACGGCGGGGCTCCTCGGCGCGCTCGCGCGGGTACGGCCGACGGCGGCGGTGGCGAAGCGGCTGGCCGGCATCGCGGCGGAACGGGACCTGCCCGCCCCGGCGGCGGAGCCGTTCAGCCGCTGGTGGCGGAGGAGGGGCGGCCCCCTCGGCGGGGCGGGGTGGTCGGGGGGCGCGCGGCCGGCGGACACGGGACCGGTCTGCTCCGGGCCGGTGGACGCCGGATCGACCGGCACCGGGCCGGTCGGCTCCGGGCCGGCGGGCGTCGGATCAGCGACCGTCGGATCGGTCGGCACCGGATCGGTCGGCGCCGGGCCGGCGGCCGTCGGCCCGGTCGGCTCCGGGCCGGTCGGCACCGCGCCGGTCGGCGGCGGGGAGCTGGTCGTGCTGTGGCCCGACACGTTCACCGAGTACCTGTCGCCGTCCGTGGGCCGGGCGGCCGTCCGGGTGCTGGAGGCGGCGGGGCTGCGGGTGGTGCTGCCGCCGACCCTGCGGACCCGCGGCCGGGCCCTCGGCGACGGCGGCGGGCCGGGGACCGCCGCCGCCCTGCTGGCGGCGCGCCGGGGCCGGGTGTGCTGCGGACTGACGTACGTCTCCACCGGCCAGCTCGACCGTGCCCGCGCGGTGCTCCGGCGCACCCTCGACCTGATGGCGCCGGTCCTGGAGACGCCCGCCCCGGTCGTCGTCCTCGAACCGAGCTGCGCCGCGTCGCTCCGCACCGACCTGCCCGAGCTGCTGCACGACGACCCCCGGGCCGCCCGGCTCGCCGCCCGGGTCCTCACCTTCGCGGAGGCGCTGGAGCGCCACGCGCCGCACTGGAGACCCCCGGTGCTCGACCGCCCGGCGGTCGGCCAGACCCACTGCCACCAGCACGCGGTCCTCGGCGACGGCCCCGAGCGTGCCCTGCGCGCCGCCGCCGGTCTCACCGGCGAGCTGTCCGGCGGCTGCTGCGGCCTCGCGGGCAACTTCGGCTTCGAGGACGGCCACTACGCGGTGTCCGCCGCCTGCGCCGAGGAACTGCTGCTCCCGGCGGTGCGGCGGGCCCCGGACGGCGCGGTGGTCCTGGCGGACGGCTACTCCTGCCGGATCCAGTTGGAACAACTGGGCGGGGTCCGGGGCCGCCACCTGGCCGAGGTCCTGGCGGACGCGCTGGAGGAGGGGAGCGGCGGAGCGTGACCGGGGGCGGGCGGCTCCGGGGCGGCCGGACGACCACTCCCCGGTGGGCCGCTCCGGGGCGACCGGACGACCACCGGGGTGCCGGTCGCGGGCCCGCCTGGTTCGGGCCGGTGGCCGAGCGGTCCGGCCGAGCGGCTCGGGCTGCCGAGCGGTTCGGGCGGGCTGACCGGTCCGGCCGACCGGTCCGGGCTGTCCACCGATTCGGGTCGGCTGACCGATTCGGGTCGGCTGACCGGTTGGGGCTGCCCACCGGTCAGGGGCGGCGACCGGTCCCGGCCGACTCGGTGTGGGTCGGCCGGCCCATGCCGTCCGGGTCACCGGTCTCTCGGCCACGGGTTCGGTCCGGCCCGCCTGTCCCGGCGGCCCGCCTCCCCGGGCGGTGGGTCGGCCGACCGGTTCGGGCTGCCCACCTGTCAGGTCCGGCCCCCCGGACGGCCAGCCCCCGGCCGAGACCCCGGTGTGGGGCCGGTCGGCCCATGCGGTCCGGAGCACCCGTCCCTCGGCCACCGTTTCGGTCCGGCCCACCGCCCCGAGTGGGCCCTGGAGCCCGCCTTCCCGGGCGGTTCCGGCGCGCCGGTGGGCGTGTCCTACGGCGTGGTCTCGCCGCGGACCAGTGGACGGCAGACCGGCTGGATCCCCTCGGGGAGTTCGTCCGGGCGGCACCAGCGGGCCTCCAGGATCTCGAACGGGTCCAGGCGCAGCTCGCCGCCGAGCAGCCGGGCCTCGTAGGCCACCTCCAGCCGGGTGCGCAGACCGCTGTTGAGGAGGACGAGGGCCCCCGCCTCCACGTCGAGGCCGGTCTCCTCCTTGACCTCGCGGACCAGCGTCCGCCGGAAGTCCTCGCCCTTGCGGGCGAAGCCGCTCGGCAGCCCCCACTGGCGGCCCGGCGGCCACATCCGGTGCCGCAGCAGCCGGACCCGCCCCTCGCCGTCGCGGACCACACCGGTGACGCCGACCACGAACTTCGCGTTCAGGCACCACATGATCCGGCTCTGCAACGGGCGCAGCGCGCGCCAGACGCGGGCGACGAGTCGTCTCACGGGACCTCCGGGCTCGGGAGCGGGGGCTGTGCGGGCTGTGCGGACGCTACTCCGCGACGCCGCCCGCCGGGCCGTCGGCCCCGCCCGCCGGACATGATCGCGTTGACAGCGGAGTACCCCGGCGACGACAGTTGCATGGCGGGGTGACGTACCTGTACGTACGTACCTGTATGCGTCCACCGCGGTGGACCCCGGCGTACCGGGACATGTACGCGCCGAACCGTGAGAATCCGTCCCTTTCCGGAGACCAAGTGAGCACGCCCAACGCCGCCCCAGGCACCCCGACCGCAGTCGTCGACGGGGCGGTGCCGTCCGGCGGGCCGCAGCCCGCCGCGGGCCGTCGGGGCTCCCTCGGGCCGGTGGGGCTGGTGCTGGCCGGCGGGCTGTCCGTGCAGTTCGGCGCCGCGCTGGCGGTGGGGCTGATGCCGCGGGCCGGAGCGCTGGGCGTGGTGACGCTGCGCCTGGCCGTGGCGGCGGTCGTGATGCTGCTGGTGTGCCGGCCCCGGCTGCGCGGCCACTCCCGCGCCGACTGGGGCACGGTCGTCGTCTTCGGCGTCGCCATGGCCGCCATGAACGGCCTCTTCTACCAGGCGGCCGCCCGCATCCCGCTCGGCCCCGCCGTGACGCTGGAGGTGCTGGGCCCGCTGGCGCTGTCCGTCTTCGCCTCCCGCCGCGCGCTCAATCTGGTGTGGGCGGCGCTGGCCCTGGCCGGGGTCTTCCTGCTCGGCGGGGGCGGCTTCGACACCCTCGACCCGGTCGGTGCCGCGTTCGCGCTGGCGGCGGGGGCGATGTGGGCGGCGTACATCGTGTTCAGCGCGCGCACCGGCCGCCGCTTCCCGCAGGCGGACGGGCTGGCCCTCGCCATGGGCGTCGGGGCGCTGCTGTTCCTGCCCCTGGGCATCGCGGAGTCGGGGACCAAGCTGATCGAGCCGACGACGCTCGGGCTGGGCGCCGGGGTGGCACTGCTGTCGTCGGTGCTGCCGTACACGCTGGAACTGCTGGCGCTGCGGCGGCTGCCCGCGCCGACCTTCGCCATCCTGATGAGCCTGGAGCCCGCCATCGCCGCGACCGCGGGCTTCCTCATCCTGGACCAGGCGCTCACCGCCACCCAGTCCGCCGCCATCGCCCTGGTCATCGCGGCCAGCATGGGGGCGGTGCGGACCCAGGTGGGACGGCGCCGGAACGCGGCCCCGCCGGAGTAACGCCCCTCGGCCCGATGCCGGGCGCGTCCCGGGCGCGGGAGGCAGTCCGCTCCGGTCCGCCGTCCCGTCCGGCCCGTCCGTCCCGGTCAGGTGCACGGGGCCGGCCGCGCGCGCCGCGAGCACGGGGTCAGGAACCCCGCCCGTCCGCCGCCGCGGCGGCCCGGTCGGCCAGGTCCCCCCACGGGCGCGGGGCGAGGACCGGGACGCCGGCCGCCCGTGCCCGCGCGGCGAGCAGACGGCCGTACAGCACGCTGACGCGGGCGCGGTGGCACTGCGGTCCGGCCTCCGGCTCCCGGTCCAGGTAGTTGGCCGTGACCCGCTCCTCGTCGTCCTCGTGGAGGAAGACCGCGCGGACCGGGCCGCCGGGCACCGTCACCGGGGGCAGGAGGTAGTCGCCCTCCAGGACCACCGGGGTGCCGGTGTCCACGTGGTTGGCCACCACCGCGGCGACCGCGGGGGCCAGCGCCCCGGCGATGGCGAGCTGCTGGGCCGCCACCGACGCGGGCGCCCCGTGGGCGGCCTCCGGGTGGACGCGCCAGTGGTGCACCTCCGGCAGGTGCTCGGGCAGGGTCACCGCGAGGAGGGCCTCCACGATGTCGTCGACCTCCACGAGCGGGACGCCGTACCGCCGGGCCAGCGCCCGGCCGACACCGGTCTTCCCCATCCCCGAGGCGCCCCCGACGACCAGCACCCGCCATCCGGGCGCGGCCCCCGCCCCCTCCGTACCGTTCACCCGGGCAGGGTAACGGCCGTCCGGCGGCGGCCCGGGGGCCGGGGCGTGGGCGGCCCGCCGGGCCCAGGAGCCCGGGACCCCGGGGACGGGACGATGAGCCGGAAGCCGGAAGCCGGAAGCCGGAAGCCGGAAGCCGGAAGCCGGAAGCCGGAAGCGGGAAGCGGGGCCGGGCCGGGCCGGGCCGGTACCGAGCCGGAGCCCGACCCGACCGGAGGCGCACCCGGGGCGGGGACCCGCTGATTCCGGGTCCGCCGGGGCCAGGGGTTCGCCCGGGCCGGGGACCCGCCGGGACCGGGGCCCACCCGGGCCCAAAGCGCCCCCGGGCCAAGGAGCCCGCCAGGCCAGGGCCCCGCCAGGCCGAGGATCCGCCAGGCCAGGGACCGCCAGGCCAGGGATTGCCCGGCCGGAACCCGCCGTCAGGGGCTGAGCCGCTCCACCCGCCAGCCGCCCCCGTCCTCCGCGGCCGTGTAGCACAGCCGGTCGTGGAGGCGGTTCTCGCGGCCCTGCCAGAACTCCACCGTCCGTGGCACCACCCGGAAACCGCCCCAGTGCGGCGGCACCGGGACCTGCTCGCCCTCCGGGTACCGGGCCGCCAGCCCGGCGTAGGCCGCGTCCAGCTCGTCCCGCGAGCCCACCACCGAGGACTGGGCGCTCGCCCACGCGCCGAGCTGCGAGCCGTGCGGCCGGGTCCGGAAGTACGCGGCCGTCTCGTCCCGCCCGGTCCGCCGCGCCGTTCCGCCGACGATCACCTGCCGGGCCATGGGGTGCCAGGGGAAGAGCAGCGAGACGTACGGGTTCGCGTCCAGCTCGCGGCCCTTGCGGGAGCCGTAGTTGGTGTAGAAGACGAAGCCGCGCTCGTCGAAGTGCTTGAGCAGCACCGTGCGCGAGCTGGGGCGGCCCTCGGCGTCGGCGGTCGAGACGACCATGGCGTTCGGTTCGAACAGCCCCCCGTCCGTCGCGGCCTGCTTGAACCAGCGCGCGAACTGCTCGAAGGGCGTGGCGGCCAGCTCGGGCTCGGAGAGCCCCTCGGCCCGGTACTGCTTGCGCATCGAGGCGAGAGCGAGGGGGATGGCATCGCGGTCGGTCACATCGCCATCCTGCCGCATCCCCCGCGCCCCCCGCCGGGAAATGGCACTGAGTGCCGCACCCCCTCCCCATTCGTGGCACTCCGGGATATCGTGCTGGTTCCGGCCCCGCTCGGATGACCGCCTGCCGAACGGGGCATCACAGGGATGACCGCACGACGACGGGACGCGGACGCGAGCCGCACGAACGGCCGCGGACCCTCCGCTCCGGTCCGCCTCACCCGGCGGTCCGAACCGGCCCGGTCGCCCCGCATCACGATCACGAGGAGCCGCCTGATGTCCGATTTCATACCCGGGCTTGAGGGAGTCGTCGCGTTCGAGACGGAGATCGCCGAGCCGGACCGGGAGGGCGGGGCGCTGCGCTACCGCGGCGTCGACATCGAGGACCTGGTCGGACACGTCTCCTTCGGCAACGTCTGGGGCCTGCTCGTCGACGGGGCCTTCGCCCCCGGCCTGCCGCCCGCCGAGCCCTTCCCCCTCCCCGTGCACACCGGTGACGTCCGGGTGGACGTCCAGTCGGCCCTCGCCATGCTCGCCCCCGTCTGGGGCCTGAAACCCCTGCTGGACATCGACGCCGCGCAGGCCCGCGACGACCTGGCCCGCGCCGCGGTCATGGCCCTGTCCTACGTCGCCCAGTCCGCCCGCGGCCAGGGCCTGCCCATGGTGCCGCAGCGGGAGATCGACAAGGCGCACTCGATCACCGAGCGCTTCATGATCCGCTGGCGGGGCGAGCCCGACCCGAAGCACGTCGCCGCCGTGGACGCCTACTGGACCTCCGCCGCCGAGCACGGCATGAACGCCTCCACCTTCACCGCCCGCGTCATCGCCTCCACCGGCGCCGACGTGGCCGCCGCCCTCTCGGGCGCCGTGGGCGCCATGTCCGGGCCGCTGCACGGCGGCGCCCCCTCCCGGGTCCTCGGCATGATCGAGGAGATCGAGCGCACCGGGGACGCCGGGGCGTACGTGCGCCGCGTCCTGGACTCCGGCGAGCGGCTGATGGGCTTCGGCCACCGCGTCTACCGCGCCGAGGACCCCCGTGCCCGCGTCCTGCGCCGCACCGCCCGCGAGCTGGGCGCCCCGCGCTACGAGGTCGCGGAGGCCCTGGAGAAGGCGGCGCTGGAGGAACTGCACAGCCGCCGCCCGGACCGGGTCCTGGCCACCAACGTCGAGTTCTGGGCCGCCATCGTGCTGGACTTCGCCGAGGTGCCGGCGCCCATGTTCACCTCGATGTTCACCTGTGCCCGCACCGCGGGCTGGTCGGCGCACATCCTGGAGCAGAAGCGCACCGGCCGCCTGGTCCGCCCCTCCGCCCGCTACGTGGGGCCGGGCAGCCGCGACCCGCGCGACATCGAGGGGTACGGCGGCATCGCCCGCTGAGCCCGCCGTCCGCTCCGCCGGGAGCCCGGCCGGAGCCCCCGAGGGCCCGGCGGGCCCGCCCGGGACGCGGGCGACCCGCGAGTCGGGTTCCTCCGGGGAGGAGCCGGCCGGACGTACCGGCGACTCGCGGGTCGGGTGACTGCGATGGACTGGCCGGCTGCGCGCTCGCGCACGCTGGTCCGGCACCGCACAGGTGTGGTGACGGGCCGCTAGCCCGCGGCCACCTCTTCCGTCCGGTCGTTGCTCATCTGCCGAACCACCTCCTTTCCGAAGTGGGAGCAACACTAGGAACCGCTCCCCGCCCGTTCAACCGGTTTTTCCGGCGAGCTGTCGTGGATCAAGCATTGAACGCGTGTGTGCTGGTCACCTAGCGTTCGCCGTATGACACGGACACGACGGTGGACGGTATCGAGTGGCTCGGTGTTCGAGGAGCGGATCGGGTACTCGCGGGCCCTGGTCGACGGGGAGCGGGTGTACGTCTCCGGGACGACCGGGTTCGACTACGCGACGATGACCATCCACGACGACGTGGTGGAGCAGACCGAGCAGTGCCTGCGGAACATCACGGAGGCACTGGCCGGGACGGGGTGCACCGTCCTGGACGTGGTGCGGGTGCGCTACATGCTGCCCGTGCGGGAGGACTTCGAGGCGTGCTGGCCCGCGCTGCGCCGGGTGTTCGGCGAGGTGCGGCCGGCGGGCACGATGGCGGTGTGCGGGCTCGCCGACGAGCGGATGCGCATCGAGATCGAGGTGGACGCCCGGCGCGTCCGGCTGACCCCGGGCGACGGGCGCGGGCTGCGGATCGAGGACGTGGGCGGTGACGGGCCCGGCGCGGGAGCCGGGGGCGGGGGCGCCCCGCCGGAGGACTGGCGCGCGGTGCGCGACGCCGTCGCCCGGGCCGCGGCGCCGACGGCCGCCGGCCCGGCGGAGCCGGACGCGCGCGACCTGACGGCCACCGCCTACCTGGGCGGGCTCGCCGTCGGCTGCTCCACCGTACGGCCGCCCGGTGACGGCGGGCCGACGGCGACCGTGACCGCAGGGGTGCTGCCCGCCTTCCGGGGCAGGGGCATCGGGACGGCGCTGTTCGAGGCGGCCCTGGAACGGGCCCGGGAACGGGGCGCCGAGACGGTGCGGACCGAGGTTCCCGCGGCCGACGGGGACGGGCTGCGGTTCGCCCGGGGGTGTGGTTTCGTCGAGCGAAAGCGGTATGTGCCGGACGGCGGGAGTGACGAATGGGTCGAACTGTGGCTGGCACCCCGCGCGTCCTGAGCGCGCCGCCCGCCGGACCGGCGGCGGGTATGGCCCTGACCGGGGTGAATGCCGGGTTTCCGCGGCACAACGATTTCCGCAATCTTCCGGGAAATCCGTGTGTGCTGCATCACGTTCGAGTTGAATGATGTCCAGTGACGCAGCCTGCAGGGGGTCCAGGTGAGTGCTTCCCGGCGTAGTGGTGGGGCCACCGACGAGCTGGGCCCGGACGGGCCGGAGCGGCCCGGCCGGGTCGGCGCCGACCTGCTGGCCGCGCTCCTCGACGGCATGGACGCGGCCCTGTGCGCCTTCGACGCCGAGGGGGTCGTCACACACTGGAACCGCGAGGCGGAGCGCATCCTCGGCTGGAGCGCCGCCGAGGCCGTGGGGCGGCAGGGGTTCGCCGGATGGGCCGTCCGCAGCGCGGACGCCCCCGAGGTCGAGCGGCGGCTGCTCTCCGCGATGCGGGCGCCCGGCCGCCAGGTGCACGAGTTCGCCCTGGTGACCAAGGACGGCGGCCGGGTCCTGGTGCGCACCCAGTCGGCGGCCGTGCGCGGCCCGGACGGGGCGCCCGCGGGGGTGTACTGCGCCTTCAGCGAGGTGCACGCGCAGATCGACCTGGAGCGCTCCATCGCGCTGAGCGAGGCGCTGCTGGAGGGTGCGAGCTGGGGTGTCGTCCTGGTCGACGTCGACCTGCGCCCGGCGGTGGTCAACGCGCACGCGGCCCGCGCGCTGGGCGCCGGGCGCACCTCGGTGCTGGGCCGGCCGCTGGGCGAGCTGCTCTCCCAGGGCGCGGAGGAGCTGGAGAACGCGCTGACGCACGTCCTGGCCGAGGGCGCCCCGCCCGCCCCCGCCGAGATGTGGGTCGGGGTGCGCACCCCGGAGGGCGAACGGCGGCGGTGCTGGCGCAGCGGCTTCGTGCGGCTGGCCTCCCCGCTGGCCGAGGAGCCGGTGCCGCTGGGCGTGGGCTGGCTCTTCCTGGACGTGACGGAGGCGAAGCGGGCCGAGCAGGAGGGCGCGCTGCTGCGGTTCCGGACCAACCAGCTCCACCGGGCGGTGCGGGCGGCGGCCGAGTGCGAGGACCCGGCCGAGGCGGCGACCGTCCACCTGGACTTCGCGCTGGCCGGGTTCGCCGACCACGCGCTGGTCGACCGGGTCGCGGGCGGTCCCCGCCGGGAGCCGGGGGACACCGCGGAGGGCGCCGCCCCGGTCCGGCTGGTGCGGGTCGCGGCCACGCCCTCGGGCGCGCCGGGGCCGAGCGCGCCGGGCGGCGCGGCCGGGCTGCCGGTGCGGTACGCCCCGGGGCACCCGGCGGTGCAGAGCGTGGAGCGGGCCGGACCGGTGCGGGCGAGCGCGGGTCTCGGCGCGGTGCCGGAGGAGCGGGCGAAGGCGTGGGCGGCGACCCGGCAGTGGCCGGACGGCACGGTGCACGCCCTGTGCGCGGTGCTGCGCAGCCGGGGACGCACCCTTGGTGCCGTGACGTTTCTGCGCAGCTCGGGCCGGTCACCCTTCGAGCGCGCCGACGTGACCTACGCGGAGGCGGTGGCCGCCCACATCGCCACCGCCCTCGACCTGGCGGGCGAAACGGCGGAGGGTTAGGGCCTCTCGTTCGGATCATGCCGGGCTCGCGGTCCCTGGCAGCGCGCCTCGCCGCGTTGTCGTCGGTCGCCGGGGCTCCGCCCCGACTCCCTCCTCCGCCTCGCGACGCACGGCGCCGGACCCGCTCCCCGATCCGGGCCTGATCCGAACGAAAGACCCTGGCGGGCCGGAGGCGCCGGCTCCCCGGCCCCTGGCCGGAGGCGCCCGGGGCCGGGGCGGCCGACGGGGTTCCCCGGCGGGGCAGGACGCGGGCTCGGCCGGGCGGGGCGGAGCCTCCGCGGGCGCGCACGTGTGCGCGGAAGCGCGGTCGTGACGCGCGGTCTCCGGCGCGAGGCCGTGACGCGCGGACGTGTGAACGCGCGGGCGGCGGAAAGGGGCGGCGCGGGGCGCGGCCCGGAGTCCCGGCGCCGCCTCCCCGCACCGCCCCTTTCCCGGGCGCGGCGGATCAGTTGTGGTAGAAGATCCGGTCGCCGTACTCCTTCATCACGCGGTTGTTCCAGTCGTGGCCGCCGTCGACGTTGCCGGAGCGCAGGAGCGGGGGCTCGATGCCCCGGTCGGCGAGGACCCCGGCGGCGGTGGCCATCACGGACTGGAGGAGCGCGGTCGTCACGGCGGTCGAGGCGGGGGCGAAGGGCGCGGCGACGGTGTCGAGGCTCAGCTCGGCGTCCCCGACGGCGATCTTGGAGTCCAGGACGAGGTCGCAGTGGTCCTTGAGGAAGGTGCCCGAGGTGTGCCGGGAACTGGTCTCCTCGGCGTAGGCGACCGAGGTCACGCCGATGACCTTGACCCCCTTCGCGCGGGCGTCCACGGCCATCTCGACGGGCAGCGCGTTGCGCCCGGAGAGCGAGATGATCACCAGGACGTCGCCCGCGCGCAGCGGGGAGGTGTCCAGGACGGCGCCGGCCAGTCCGTAGACACGCTCCAGGGCGGAGCCGAGGGTGGCCGGCACGACGTCGACACCGACCGCGCCGGGCACCGCGAGCAGGTTCATCAGGGCCAGCCCGCCGGCCCGGTAGACCACGTCCTGGGCGACGAGGGAGGAGTGGCCCGCTCCGAAGGCGAAGAGGCGCCCGCCGTTCTCGACCGTGTCCGCGATCAGCGTGCCGGCCGCCCCGATGGCCTCGGCCTCCTCGTCGCGGACGCGTCGCAGCAGGTCGATCGCCGCGTCGAGGAACTGGCCGGCCAACTTGCGGTCGCTCATGCGGGGGCCCCTTCGGTGGTGGCTGTGTCGCGGATCACCGTGCGGTCTGGACCACTGCGGTGTCAATACGGCGGTACGGCCGTACCGCGACCGGGTACGGTGCCCACCGTCACCGACCCCGCCACCGCCCCCCGGCGCCGCCCCGGCGCGGGTGCGCGCGCCGTGCCGCCGCGGCCCGGTACGGCCGGAGCGGCACGGTTGTCCGTGGTATGCGTCAGAATTGGTGACAGGGCCAGCGCACGCGCCGGTGGGCCTCGGCTCCCGGCAGATCACATCAAGGGGCACGTATGTCCGGACTGATCGACACCACGGAGATGTATCTCCGCACCATCCTGGAGCTCGAAGAGGAAGGTGTGGTCCCCATGCGTGCCCGGATCGCGGAGCGGCTCGACCAGAGCGGTCCGACGGTCAGCCAGACGGTGGCGCGGATGGAGCGCGACGGCCTGGTGGCCGTCGCCGCCGACCGCCATCTGGAGCTGACCGACGAGGGGCGCCGCCTGGCCACCCGGGTCATGCGCAAGCACCGCCTCGCGGAGTGCCTGCTGGTCGACGTGATCGGCCTGGAGTGGGAGCAGGTGCACGCCGAGGCCTGCCGCTGGGAGCACGTGATGAGCGAGGCGGTCGAGCGCCGTGTCCTGGAGCTGCTGCGGCACCCGACCGAGTCCCCCTACGGCAACCCGATCCCGGGGCTGGACGAGCTGGGGGAGACGGACGAGGCCGACCCCTTCCTCGACGAGAGCATGGTCTCGCTCGCGGACCTCGACCCGGGCGACGAGGGCAAGACGGTGATCGTGCGCCGCATCGGGGAGCCGATCCAGACGGACGCGCAGCTCATGTACACGCTGCGGCGGGCGGGCGTGCAGCCCGGCTCGGTGGTCAGCGTGACGGAGTCGGCGGGCGGCGTCCTGGTGGGCAGCGGCGGTGAGGCCGCGGAGCTGGAGGCGGACATCGCCTCCCACGTCTTCGTCGCCAAGCGCTGAACCCCGCGGAGGGCCCGCCGGTCCGCCCGGCGGGCCCTCCGCGGCGCAGCGCCCGCCACCGGCGGCGCGGACCGGAGCGCGGCACTCCGGGGAGTCCCGTGCGAGGCTGTCCGCGGAGCGCGGGGCGCCGTCGTCGCACCGCCCCCACCGAGGGGCGGGCCCGGGCGCGCCCCGGTGTGTCCGGCCCGTGTGCCGGTCGTGCCCGGGTCCCGGCCCGGTGCGGCGGGAGGGTGTGCGGACCACCACCGGGCGGCCGGGGACGTGAGCGTGGATCAGGGGTCCGGTGGTCCGGCGGAGCCGGACCGGCCGGAGAGGGGGTGGAGGGGCGTGCCGTCGAGACGGAGAGGGCCCCGGCGCTCGAAGGCGCCGGGGCCTGTCCTCCCCCGTGCTGACCCGGAGCCCCGAGCTCTCAAGGTCACTTCCCGCGGACCGGTTTCCCCGAGCGGCCCGCCCCCCGCTGGAGATCTCCCCGCGGCGGAGGTGGTCAATCCCCGGGGGCTGTCACTCGATTGAGCGGTGTTGTCCAGCGAGACAGTGGTGTCGAATAACCATTCGATACTCTGCGGGTGCCCCGCACAAAGGGGCGGCCCGCACGACCGGCGCAGCACATCAGAGCGCGACAGGGCGCGACAGGGCGCGACACTTGGGGGTGCCAGGACCTATGGCGCGGCGTATCGACGTGATCGGGGCGGGTGGTCTCCGTCTCGCGGCATGGGAGTTCGGTGACCCTCCCAAGCCGGACGAATCCGACCGCTCCGGGGGGCCCGACGGGGTCCACCGGGGCGACGGGGCGGAGGGGTCCGGCGGTTCCGGCGAACCCGCCGACAGGGGTGATGAGCCCGGCGCGTCCGGCGGGGCGGGGCCATCCGGCCGGGGCCCCGGCGTGCTGTTACTGCACGGACTGATGGGCCGGGCCTCGCACTGGGCGCCCACCGCCCGCTGGCTCTCCGCCCGCCACCGCGCCGTCGCGCTCGACCAGCGCGGGCACGGCCGCAGCGACAAGCCGCCGCAGGGCGCCCACACCCGTGAGGTCTACGTCGAGGACGCCGAGGCCGCGCTGGAGCAGCTCGGGCTCGGCCCCGCCGTCCTGGTCGGCCACGCCATGGGCGCGCTGACCGCCTGGCAGCTCGCCGCCAAGCGGCCCGACCTGGTCCGCGCGCTGATCATCTGCGACATGCGGGCCTCCGCCCTCGGCGGTGCCTCGCAGCACGTGTGGCGGGAGTGGTTCCGGGCCTGGCCGGTGCCGTTCGCCACGCTGGCCGACGTCCGCAGGTGGTTCGGCGGCGACGACCCGTGGATGGAGCATCCCAACCCCGCCCGGGGCGAGTTCTACGCCGAGGTGATGGCCGAGTCCCCGGACGGCTGGCGGCCGGTCTTCGACCCGGAGCACATGCTCCGCACCCGCGAGACCTGGGTCCACGACGCCCACTGGGAGGAGCTGGCCCAGGTGCGCTGCCCCACCCTGGTCGTCCGCGGCCTCGACGGCGAACTCGGCCGTGCCGAGGCCCAGGAGATGGTCCGCGTCCTGCCGCGCGGCCGGTACGCCGAGGTCGCCGACGCCGGCCACCTCGTCCACTACGACCAGCCGGAGGCCTGGCGGGCGGCCATCCTGCCGTTCCTGGACGGCCTCGGGGAGGCGGGGGAGGGCGTCGAAGCCGGGGGTACCGGGGTGCCGGAGAGCACCGGGGCGCCGTAGGGCGGGGCCGCCCGGCGAAACCCGGGCCCGTGCGTGGCCCCGGGCCGCGGCAGCCCCGGGGCGGGTGCGGACCACGGGTCCGGCTCTCCGGAGCCGGGGCTGCCTCCCGGGTCCGTCGCCTCGGGTCCCGGTGCGCCGGGCTTCCGGCCCTCCGGTCAGCGGCCCTCCGGCCCTCCGGCTCCGGCCCTCCGGCTCCGGCCTTCCGGGGCCCGAGTCCCGGCCTTCCGGGTCCAGGCCCTTTCTTGGCCTCCCGGATCCGGGCTCCAGGGGTCGATCCCAGTCCTGTTCCGCGTCACCGGCGCCCCGGGACCCGTGGACGTGCCGCTGAACACCGTGCCCCCGGGAGCCCCCTGGTGCGCGGGCCCCGAGGGGGAGTCCTCCTGGGGGCAGCGCCCGGATCCCCGGTAAGTCCCAGGGCAGGACAGGAACCGGCAGGACAGGAGCCGGTGGACCGGAGGGCGGAGCCGTGGCCCGGGCCCGGGACCGTGCGGGGTCCGGGCGGGGCGGGGTGCGACGCCCGGGCACGGAGCCGTGGGCCGAGCCCGGGGCAGGACCTGTGCGGCCCCCGCGCGGGGGCCGGGCGGGGGCGGGGGCCGGCGCGCGGGCCACGCCCCCGCACCCGTTCTCACCCCTTGCTGACCGCCGCCAGGATCTCCGGCAGCCGTGCGGCGGCCCGCGGTGCCGCCACCCGCAGCCCGAGCAGGGTGACCGCGGCGCCGTACACCGCGCCCACCGGCAGCAGCAGCCACTCCAGGCCCTCGCCGGCCGGGGAGACGTGCAGCCAGACCGTCAGGGCGATCACCGGCGCGCACAGCAGCGTGGCCGTCAGCATCCCGCCGAAGATGGAGAACCAGGCGAGCCCCACCTGACCGGGGGCGACGTTGCGGTGCCCCTCCTGCGGAACGGAGTACGCGAAGCGGGCGGAGGCCCACGCGCCCGACGCCAGCATCGCGCCGAGCAGCGCGAAGGACAGCCCCAGCGCCTGCGGCAGCTTGCCCCACTCGCCCAGGACCGCCGTCGTCAGCACCGTGACCGCGGTGGCGTACGGGAGGGCCACCACCAGCAGGGCCAGCGCACGGCCCCGCAGTTCGACGTAGGCGTCCCGGGGCGAGGAGATCGTCATGGCGACCATCCAGAAGGCCGACGAGTCCTGCCCGAACTGGTTGTACATCTGGACGCCGAGCATGCCCGCGGCGAAGCAGGCGAAGTACACCGAGCCCGTGCCCTGCCAGGCGTTGAACAGCGGCACGATCAGACCGATGGCCAGCGAGGTCACCCAGGCCGCCTTGGTCTTGGGGTCCCGCCACGCATAGCGCAGGCTGCGCTCCATCACCGTGCCGGTCCGCCCCGGCGGCAGGAACCGGGCGAGCCCCGACGTGCCCCGGGCCCGGCCCGAGCCGCCGTCGGCGGCCCGCACCGTGGAGCCGTCCGGCGCGGTCATCAGCCGCACCAGGTGCCCCGCCCACATCCGCAGCAGCAGCACCAGGGCCGCCCCGGTCAGGGCGAGCTGGGCCAGCGCGGTCCCGTACGCGCCGTCGCTCGCCGCCCGGACCGCGCCGACGGCGGACGCGGGCGGCACCCACCCCAGCACGTCCGCGACCGGGTCGAGCTGCCCCAGCCCGGAGGCGCCGAGCCGCTGCACCCCGAAGTTGACGAGCTGGGCCCCGATCGCGATGACCAGACCGCTGAGCACCGCCAGGTCCCGCCCCTTGCGGCTGGTCAGCAGCCGTACGTTGGCGGCGGCCACGGTCCGCGCCAGCGTCACGCACACCAGCGGCCCCAGGACCGCGCCGACCGCCCCGGCCAGCCAGGCCGCCGGGCCGTGCGCCAGGGCGACCACCGAACCGGCGAACACGCACAGCGTGAACAGCGGTCCGATGCCCACCAGGGAGGACACCAGCAGCGCCCGCACCAGCGGCCGGGGCCGCAGCGGCAGCATCACCAGCCGGGTCGGGTCGAGCGTCTCGTCGCCGCCGGGGAAGAACAGCGGCAGCACCGCCCAGCCCAGCCCCAGCACCGCCGCCAGCACCAGCACCGGGCCCGCCGCGTGCGGGTACCCGCGCAGTGCGATCAGACCGATGAGCTGGAGCACGGTGAACAGGCTGACGAAGACGGCCGAGGCGACGAAGACGGCCCGCCGCCCGCCGGACTGCCGCAGCCCGTTGCGCAGCAGCGACAGCTTCAGCCGGACGAAGACCGGGGTGAGGGCCGGGGCGGGCGGCGGAGCGGCGGACGGAGCGGGGGACGGGGGCGCCGGTACCGCGCCCCGGGCGCCGGCCGCGCTCACCGGGCACCCCCGCCGAGCCAGTCCAGCGCCGCTCCGGCGTCCCGGCCGCCCGCGCCGACGAGTTCGAGGAACGCCTCCTGGAGCGAGGCCGCCTCCCCGCGCACCTCCGCCAGCGGACCGGTGGCGCGGATATGGCCCGCCGCCATCACGGCCACCCAGTCGCACAGCGACTCGACCAGCTCCATCACGTGCGAGGAGAACACCACGGTGGCGCCGGAGGCGGTGTAGCGCTCCAGCACACCCCGGATGGTCTGGGCCGACACCGGGTCGACGCCCTCGAACGGCTCGTCCAGGAACAGCACCTCGGGGTTGTGCAGCAGCGCGGCGGCCAGCCCGATCTTCTTCCGCATGCCGGTCGAGTAGTCCACGACCAGCTTGTGCTGCGCCCCCGCCAGATCGAGCACGTCCAGCAACTGGGCGGCCCGCTTGTCGACCTCGGCGCCGGGCAGTCCCCGCAGCCGTCCCGAGTAGGCGAGCAGTTCGCGTCCCGACAGCCGCTCGAACAGCCGCAGCCCCTCCGGGAGGACCCCGATCCGGGCCTTCACCGCGACCGGGTCCCGCCACACGTCGTGGCCGGCGATCTCGACGGTGCCCCGATCGGGCCTGAGCAGCCCGGTGACCATGGACAGCGTGGTGGTCTTCCCGGCCCCGTTGGGTCCGACCAGCCCGATGAACTTCCCCGCGGGCAGTTCGAGATCGATGCCGCCCACGGCCACCTGCTGGCCGAACCGCTTCCACAGCCCCTGTACGCGCACGGCGCTCGTCGTCACCATTCGTCTCCCTCCGTCAGGCCGAAACCCTACGGTGGGAACGCCCCGCGGGGGCCGGGCGGGACCCCGGGGAAACGGCGCGGCCGCCCCCGGCGGGGCGCCGGCGGAGGACGGGCGCACCGGCGCGGGGAGCGGGACCCGGTGCCGCGGTCCCGCGCCGCGGCGGCCCTCAGCGCTCCCGGGCGCAGGCGTACGCCAGCGGGGCGATCAGCTCCGCCGCGTCCGGCAGCCAGCGGTTCGCCGCCGTCGGCCGGCACACCCAGCGCACCGACCCCCACGCCCCCCACCGGGTCGGCGGCGCCGCCACGTACCCGCCCGCGCCCAGCACCGCCAGGTCCAGGGTGGCGGGCGCCCAGCCCAGCCCCCGCACCAGGTCGGGCACCTTCGCCGCGGCACCCGGCAGCACCAGGAACCGCATCCGCCGGTCCGGCGCCGACACCACCGGACCGGGCGCCGGTTCCCTCCGCTCCATCCGGGCCAGCGCCAGGAATCCGGCGGTCTCCGGCACCTCGATCACGTCGAACGACCGCCCCGTGGGCAGCAGTACGGACGCCTCCGGCCGCTCCCGCCACATCCGGCGGGCCACCGTCGCGCTGCCGGTGGCCTCGGCCGCCCAGTCCGCGCGCGCCGGGTGCGCGCCGGGGGCGGCGCACCCCGGATCGCCGCACGAGCAGTGCCAGGCACCGCCGTTCATTTCCAGCCAGGTCCCCGGGCACACGTCCCAGTGGCACTCCTCCGCGTAGCGCGCGGCGGCCTCCGGCGCCCGAACACCCCGGCCCCCATGGCCCGCGACGGCCCGGGCGCCCGTGAAGGCGGTGATGGTCTCTTCCACACGGGGCCCAACTCCCCGTGATCACCGGGGGTTACGGAGCGGGACGCGCGGGGGTGGAGCACCGGTCCCGTGTCCGGGGCGCATGGGTGCATCTCCGGGGGCGCGCGGGAGGAACCCCGGCCCGCTCCGGGTAACCAGCCCTGGGGCCGGCAAGCCGCCGTCACCCCGGCAATCCGTGCAAGATGCACAAGGCTCGCATTGTCGGCACGTCGACGGGGCAGTGATGCTCACGGTCGGATCGCAGGGTTCCGCCGAGACAGCATGGGGGTTACGCCATGGCCGCAAGGCCTCTCGTGGCACGGCAGCCGAACGAACGGCTGCAGGCGCTCATCCAGGAGGCGGGGTGCTCGAACGCCGGGCTCGCCCGCCGGGTCAACATGTGCGGGGTCGAGCACGGGCTCGACCTGCGGTACGACAAGACGTCCGTGGCGCGCTGGCTGCGCGGACAGCAACCGCGCGGCCGGGCACCGGCGATCATCGCCGAGGCGCTGGGCCGCAAGCTCGGCCGGACGGTCACGATCGACGAGATCGGCATGGCCAACGGCAAGAACCTGGCCTCGGGGGTCGGCCTCCAGTTCTCGCCGACGGTGCTGGGGGCCATCGAGCAGGTCTGCGAGCTGTGGCGCAGCGACGTGGGGCGGCGGGACTTCCTGGCAGGCTCCTCGGTCGCCGCGTCCGCGCTGGTCGAGCCCAGCCGCGACTGGCTGATCTCCACGCCCGACCCCCAGGTGTCGCGGGCCGCCGGACCGCGCGTCGGCCGGGCCGACGTGTCCGCCGTGCGGTCGATGACCCAGTCCCTCGCCGAACTGGACCACGAGTACGGCAGCGGCCACGTCCGCCCGGTCGTCGTGCACTACCTCAACAGCGTCGTCTCCGGGCTGCTCGCGGGCTCCTACCGGGAGGCGGTGGGACGGGAGTTGTTCGCCGAGGTCGCCCGATTGACCGAACTCGCCGGGTACATGGCCGTCGACACCGGCCAGCCCGGCCTGGCCCAGCGGTACTACATCCAGTCCCTCCGGCTGGCCCAGGCCGCCGGGGACCGCGGCTACGGCGGCTATGTGCTCGCCGCGTCCATGAGCCACCTGGCCGCGCAGCTCGGGAACCCGCGTGAGATCGCCCAGTTGGCGCGCGCCGCCCAGGAGGGCACCCGCGGCCGGGTGACCCCGCGCACCGAGTCGATGTTCCACGCCGCCGAGGCGCGCGGGCACGCCCTGCTCGGGGACGCGCGGGCCGCCGAGGCCGCCGCCGGACGGGCCGTCGGGGCGATGGAGCGGGCCGAGGCCGACACCGGGGACGACCCGGTGTGGATCGCCCACTTCGACGGGGCCTATCTGGCCGACGAGTTGGCCCACTGCCACCGGGACCTCGGCCAGGCCGAGGCGGCGGCCCGGTGCGCGCGGCAGTCCCTGGCGGGACATCCGGAGTCCCGGGTGCGCAGGCGGGCCATCGGCCTGGTCCTGCTGGCCACCGCGCAGGTGCAGCAGCGCGAGGTCGAACATGCCTGCCAGACCGCGCTGAAGGCCGTCGACCTGCTGGAGACCCTGCGCTCCAACCGGGGCGCCGAGTACCTGGAGGACTTCCAGCAGCGGCTGGAGCCGTACCGGGAGGAGGCGGTGGTACGGGAGTTCGGGGCGCGGCTGGAGCTGGCGGCGGCCGCGTGACCGGCCGTCCGGCGGGGGCGTGAACACCCGGGGAACGGGCCCGTGACGAGCGGGCGGGGGCATCAACAGCGTGTCCCGGCCCGGTTCTGTTACCGCCGTCACAGGGAAGGGGGCGGGGTTCCGGGCGGCGTGGCAGCGGGCTCCGGGGACCCGGTAGCGTGAGCCGACGATTCCGAAGATCCCCCATTCGTAGGAGTCCCGGTGACGCAGAGTGGACAGGGCGAGGAGCCCTCGGCGCGGCATGCGCGCGAAGGCATCGTGCTGCCCTCGGACGGCGGTGAGCCCGTACTGCCGGGACCCGCCGACGGGCCCGGCGGCCCCTACGCGGGCCCGCCCGTCCCGGCCTCCGCGCCGCACGGCGGCCAGGCGTGGGACCAGCCGTGGGGCCCCGGGCAGCAGCAGTCGCCCCCGGCCCAGAGCTGGCCCGCCCCGCCCGACACCCCGGGCTGGGGCGCGCCGGAGCCCGGCCCCTCCTGGCCCGGCGAGGGCGCGGGCCCGGCGTCCTCCGGCCCGGGACCGCTGCCCCCGGAGGCCCCCCACCCGGCGTCCTACGGCACCGTGCCGCACCCCGCCGGCCCGCAGGGCCACGGCCCGGGGTACCCGGACGGCGGCCACGGGCTCCCGCCCGGCGGGCAGGGCTTCGCCCCGGGCCCGCAGGCGCACGCCGACGGCGCGGGGCAGGCGTACCCGCAGGGGCCGGCGTACCCGCAGGGCGGACCGGCGTACCCGCCGCACGGCCAGGACCCGGCGGCCCTCCACGGCTCCGCTCCCGGCGGCCCCGGACAGCCCGCCTACGGCTACCCCCACGTCCAGCAGGGCCCGCCCGGCGGTCCGGCGCAGCCCGGCTACGGCTATCCGCCCCCGGTCCAGGGCGCCGCGCACCCCGCCCCCGGCGCCGTACCGCCCGGTCCGGGCGGCCCGCCCGGCGGGTTCCCCGGGGCCGACGAGGGCGCCACCCAGTACCTGCCGCCGGTCCCCGCCGGAGCGGACGAGGGGGCGACCCAGTACATACCCCCGGTCCCCGCCGGACCGGACGAAGGGGCCACCCAGCTCATACCGCCCGTCGGGCCGGGAGCCCTGCCGCCCGAGATGCCGCCCCCGGCGCCCCCCGGCGGTGCGCACCACCCCGGGCACGCGCACCCCGCCGCCCCGGGTCCCGGCCCGGACGCCGAGGCCACCCAGTACATCGCGCCGGTCCCCGGCGGCCCCGGCCCCGTGCCGCCGTACGGCGCCGGGCCGGGCGCGGAGGAGGAGCCGGCGCGGCCCCCGGCGGAGTTCGACAACCTCTTCCGCAGCGGCCCGGGGGCGGACGGCCCCGCCTCGGCCACCCAGCAGATGCCCCGCTTCGAGGAGCCCCCGGCGCCCCCCGCGGCCCGCGGCGGCCACGCCCCGCCCGGGCCCGGCGGTCCGGCGGGCGGCGGCGGCCGGAGACGTGCCGCGGGGGCCCGCTCCGGCGGCGGGCGCTCCAGGAGCAAGGTGCCGCTGATCGCGGCCGTCGGCGTCGGCCTCGCCGTCGTCGGGGTCGGGGCCGGTGCCCTGCTGGGCGGCGGAGGCGGGGGTGACAAGGGCGAGGGGCGGACCGTGGCCGCCACGGCGCCCCCCGCGGCCGACGAGCCCTCCGCCACCCCCTCCGAGTCCCCCTCGCCCACCGTCGACCCCGTGCGGCAGCAGGCCGAGGCCCTGGACAAGCTGCTGGCGGAGAGCGGCAGCGGCCGGGCCACGGTGATCAGCGCCGTGTCCGACGTGCAGGCCTGCGAGAACCTGCCCCAGGCCGCCAAGGACCTGCGCGAGGCGGCCGAGCAGCGCACCGGGCTGGTCACCGGCCTCGGACAGCTCTCGGTGGACCGGCTGCCCCGGCACGCCGAGCTGACCGACGCCCTCACCAAGGCGTGGCAGGCCTCCGCCTCGGCGGACAACCACTACGCGGCATGGGCCGACCAGGTGGCCGGGCGCAAGGGCTGCAAGAAGGGCCGGGCCCGCACCACCGACCAGGCCCAGGCCGGCAACCGGGCCAGCGGCACCGCCAGCGCCGAGAAGGGCAAGGCCGCCGGGCTCTGGAACGAGATCGCCAAGGAGTACGGGCTGACCACCCGCCAGCCCACCCAGCTCTGACCCCCACCCAGCTCTGCCCCCGCCCGCCCAGCTCCGACCCCGCCCCGGCATCCCCCGGGGCTCCCCGGCGGCTCCGCCCGGCGCGGGACGGCCCGGCTCCCGTGTGCCCGGGGGCGGCTCCCGCCCCGCGTCCGGCCCGGGGAGGGGCGGTGACTGTCCGGCTCCTCGGGCGGGCCGGCGCCCTCCGGCTCCGGTGCGGCGCGGGGGGCTCGGTTCCGGGCCGTCCGGCGACCGTCCCCGTTCCCCGTCTCCGTCCCCGTTCCCCGGGGCCGGGTGCCCGTCCGGTTCCGGGGCGCTCCTGTGCCCGCCCTGCCCCCGGGCGCCCGGGGGCCACCCCGCTCCCGGGGCCGTCGGCGGCCCAGGGTCCCGGGCCCGCGCCCGTCGCGCCCGCCGGGTCGTGGGCCGGGTACCGGCGGCCCGTTCACCCGCCGGGCCCGCGCACGGACCGGTGCGCCGGGCGGGTGGCGGCCGGTGCGCCCGGCGTACGGTCCGTCGCCCGCCGGGGTCGCCCGCCGGGCCGTACCGTGCCGCCCCGGGGCGTACCAGGGGCGCCCGGCGTCGGTCCGGGCGGCCGTCTCAGCCTGCGTAGCCGTCCCGCAGGATCGCGGTCGTGTCGAGGGTCTCCGCGCGCGCCGAGACCAGCTTCCCCTCCCGTACGACCTGCAACGTGACCTCGGTGTTGACCAGCCGGGGGAGGCCGACGGCCGCCAGCCTCTCCTGGAACCGCCACCGCAGCGTGGGGGTCAGCCCGCCGGTGTCGATCTTCAGCCCGTCGTTGAGGGCGCGGGTGAGGGCGTGGGCGGTCACCTCACCGCCGTCGAGCGATTCGACGGCCTCCCTGAGCACGCTGTACGCGATCCACGTCGTCTGCACCCCGGCGTCCGCCGGGTCGACCGCGTTGTCGCCGAACGCCTGCTCCCGGATCACCCGCTTCATCCCCTCCCAGCGCGGATCGCTCACCACCGGGTACCACCCCGCGATGTACGACCCCTCGTACGGCCCGGACGCGCCCCCGGAGGCGTTGACCGCCGTCTGGTCGGCGCTTCCCAGCACCGTCGCCGTCCGCACCCCGGGGCGGTCCCGCCCGGCCCGGCGGAAGGAGTCCATGAAGGTGACCGTGCGGTCCCCGAGCACCGGGACCACGCAGCCCGGCCGCCGCGCCCCGTCCGTCGTGCGGCGCAGCGCCTGCTCCGCCTGGTGGTCGTAGGCGGTGGCGTCCTCGGCGGCGCGCTCGTCGTGGGCCGGACCGTGCCCGCCCGTGGTCAGCCCGGAGTCCAGCAGCGCGGGCAGCCGGTCCCCGGCGAGGGTGTCCGGGCGGATCAGCGCGACCGGCCCGCAGTCGCGGGCGAGCGCGTCGCCGAGCCCCGCCAGCAGCGTCGGCTGGCCCCCGTTGACCGGGTAGGACAGGGGGCTGGTGAACTCCGCGCCGGTGACGCCGTAGCCGCCGATGTAGGGGATGCCGGCGCCCTCCAGCACCGTCATGAAGGAGTCGGGGTACTGGCTGTAGGAGCCGACGACCGCGACGGCCCCCTCCTCCACCGCGCGCCGGGCGCACTTCGCGGCGCTCACGCTGTCGTTGCGCTCGTTGCAGGTCAGGACGTTGAGCGGGCGGCCGTTCAGCCCGCCGTGGGCGTTGGTCCAGCGGGCGAAGGCGAGGGCGAGGGCGGGCATGCCGGGCTTGTTGGTGGCGCCGGTCTTCTCCGGGGCCCAGGTCATGACGGTGACCGGGGCGTTCCCGCCGCCCCCCGTGGCACCGGGGACCACCCCGCAGCCGGCCGTCAGCGAGACACACGCCAGCAGCGCGCCCGCGGCGAGCGTGCCGGAACGGACTCGCCCCGAACGACCCGAACGACCCGAACGCCCGGAACGCCCGGGGCGGCCGAGGGGGCTCCGGGGTCCGAGGGGGCCGAGGGGTCCGCGGGGCCCCGAACGGTCGCGGAGGAAGGTGCTGCGCGTGCGTCGACTGCCGGTCATGGTCACGCACGATTCCGTCACGCGGATAACCTGGAAGTGACCCCCGGTCAACGCGTGGTGACACCGGCGTGAATTGCGGGGGCGAATGGGGTTCTGGTGAAGGGGAACGTACGATCGATGACCGTGCAGGGTTCGGAGAACACTTCCCGTCGTGGCCGTCGCTCCTCCACCATGGACGGCATGCCACTCAACGACATGCCGTGGTGGCGCTGGCGCAGCCAGGTGCGCTCCGCGCTCCACATGCTCTCCGCGCCCGGCTTCCAGCGCGAGGTCTGGCTGGCCGGCACTCCCGGCTACGGTGACGTCACCGACGCGGTCTACCGGCTGGTGGAGGACACCTGGCTGGACCACTGGTCCGCCGAGAAGTACGTCGGCACGATCTTCCGCGACTCGCAGGAGGCGGCCCTCGTCGACACCGCGGTGCTGCGGGTGCTGCGGATCATGCACCAGGTCGGCCCGGACGCGCCGGTCGCCGCCTACCTCGAGCACGCGGACTGGCCCGAGGCGATACGGGCGGCCCGGGACGCGCACGTGCGGCTGGCCGCCAGCGACGGGGAGGACCCGGACGCGGAGCCCCGCAGCCTGGAGGCGCTCTCCCTGATGACCCGGTCCGTCTGACGGAACGGACCCCGCCGCCGGGACCGGGTATGGGACCCTGTCCGGCATGAACGAGCAGTCCGCCCCGTCCGCCGCCCAGGCCGCGCAGTACGTCCTCACCCTGTCCAGCCCCGACAAGCAGGGCATCGTGCACGCCGTGTCGAGCTACCTGTTCATGACCGGCTGCAACATCGAGGACAGCCAGCAGTTCGGGGACCACGACACCGGGCTGTTCTTCATGCGCGTCCACTTCTCGGCCGAGGCGCCGGTGACCGTGGACAAGCTGCGCGCCAGCTTCGCCGCCATCGGCGACTCCTTCCACATGGACTGGCAGATCAACCGGGCCGACCACCGCATGCGCGTCGTGCTGATGGTGAGCCGCTTCGGGCACTGCCTGAACGACCTGCTCTTCCGGGCCCGGTCGGGCGCGCTGCCGGTCGACATCGCCGCCGTCGTCTCCAACCACACCGACTACGCCGAGCTGGTCGGGTCCTACGGCATCCCCTTCCACCACATCCCCGTCACGCGGGACACCAAGGCGGAGGCGGAGGCCCGGCTGCTGGAGATCGTCCGCGAGGAGGACGTCGAACTCGTCGTCCTCGCCCGGTACATGCAGGTCCTCTCCGACGACCTGTGCAAGCAGCTCAGCGGCCGGATCATCAACATCCACCACTCCTTCCTGCCGAGCTTCAAGGGCGCCAAGCCCTACCACCAGGCGCACGCCCGGGGAGTGAAGCTGATCGGCGCCACGGCGCACTACGTGACGGCCGACCTCGACGAGGGCCCGATCATCGAGCAGGAGGTCGAGCGGGTCGGCCACGACGTCACCCCCGACCAGCTGGTCGCCGTCGGCCGGGACGTGGAGTGCCAGGCGCTGGCGCGGGCCGTGAAGTGGCACGCGGAGCGGCGCATCCTGCTCAACGGGCGCCGCACGGTGGTCTTCGCCTGAGCCCGGGGCGTGCCGGGGTCAGGCGCCGGCCCCGGGCGTGCCGGGGGCTCCGGGGCGTTCGGGACTTCCCGTGCCCGGGGCGCGGCGTGCCCGGGAGCACGGTTCCGCGCCCGGGAGCGTGCCCGACCCGGCGTGCGTGTCCCGGGCCGGGGCGGCACGGGGGCTCGGGCCCGCCGTGCTCCCGCTTCCCGGCGTCCGTCCCGCCGGCACCCGGCCCGCACCGGGCGGCCGCGTCCTGCGGCGTGACCGGCGCCCGCGCCCGCCCCTACATCCGGCTCAGGCTCGCCGTCGCGAACAGGACGTCCCTGATCGCCTCGCGGTCCCCGGTCTGCCCCGCCGCCGCCTCCACTGGCGCCACCCGGCCCGCCGCCAGATGGCAGAACTCCACGTCGTCCAGGGCGACATGGGCCACCTCCCGCCCGGCGGAGCCCGCAGGCCCCGGATCGTCCAGCGGGATCAGCCACTCGCCGCCGCCCAGCCCCTCGATCTCCAGCCGCAGACTGCGCCCCGGCGCCCCCGCCGCCGCCGGGAGCGCCCCGGAGCCCGGCCCGGCCAGCCCCGACCGGCGGCGCTCCGCCAGCGCCTCCGGGAGCATCCGGGCGGCCAGGTCGATCATGCGGTGCAGATGGGGCGGCGCGGGCGGCCGGTAGGGGTAGTGCACCGCCTCCGCGATGTCCTGCGCGTGCACCCAGCACTCGAACGCCCGGTCCAGCAACGCGTCCCGCAGCGGCAGCGTGAAGTCGCCGTAGGAGACCGGCGCCCCGCCCTCCGCGCCGCCTCCGCCGCCGGTGGCCGACACGGTGCGGACGATGCCGTGGGACTGCTCGCGCCACGGGTCGCGCACCGCGCCGGCCGAAGGGGCGCGCCCGGCGCGGTCGCGGGCCGCGCGGGCCTCCCCGGCGCCCTCCCGCGCGGACCGCGCGGCGTCCCAGTACGCCTCGGTGCGGCCGGCCGGGGCCGGGGGCGGCGCGTGCCCGCCGCCCAGCGGGTCGGGCAGCCCCAGCGCGACCGCGACCAGCCCGTCGACGCTCAGCAGATGCCCCAGCACCCCGGCGACGGTCGTCCGGCGGCTGGTCCCGCCGTCCGCCGTGAACCAGCGCAGCCGCACCGGCGCGTGCCACTCGGCATCACCGATGTCCTGGAGCAGCGCGTCCAGCCGCGCCGTCTCGGCGTCGTACGGCGCGGCCCAGCCGGGCACCGGGACCCGCGGCGGGCGCCGCTCCAGGCAGCCGCTCAGGACGCGGGCGCGCAGCGCGGGGTCCGGGTCCAGGGTCTCCGGGCGCCGCAGCAGCCCCACCGCCTCCCGCAGCCGCCGGGCCTCCTCCGCGCAGGACGGGCACTCCCCGAGGTGCTCCTCGACGGCCGCCGTCTCCCCGGGGGAGCAGGCGGCCAGCGCCCAGGCGCCGAGCAGGGAGGTCAGGTGGTGGTGATCCGGCACGGGATACTCCGCCGGGGGTGCCGGGGGTGCCGGGGGTGCCGGGGGTGCCGGGGGTGCCGGGGGTGCCGGGGGTGCCGCGGGCGCCCGCCGCTCGCCGTGCGCCGGGCCCGCCCCGTTCTCCGCGGGCGCCCGGGGCAGTGGTATGCGCGGCGCCGAGGCCGTCCCCTCGGGGCCGCCGCGCCCGTCCCGTGCGCCGTGCGTGCCCGGCGTGCCGTGCTCGTCGTCCGCGCCCCGCGCGCCGTGTGCGCCGCTCACGCGGCCCCACCGTAGCCGGGCGGGGCGCCGGGGGCCGCGGCGTTCCGGGCGGTGGACAGCAGTTGCAGCCCGAGGCGCAGCCGACGGCGCGCCTCGTCGTCGCTCACCCCGAGGTCGGCGGCGGTCTGCCGGTAGTCCCGGCGCTGGAAATGCGCCAGTTCCAGGGCGGCGCGCAGCGGGGCGGGCATCGACTGGACGATGTAGTCGGCGCGGGCGGCCACCGCCGCCGCGCGCACCGTGCGCTCCACGTCCTCGGCCGTGCCGGGGCCGCCGCCGGCCAGCGCCGCCGTCTCGGTGGCCCGCAGCCGCCGCACGGCCATGCGGCGGGTCAGGTCCGCGATCCAGGAGCGCAGCGGGCTCCGCCGGGGGTCGTAGGTGTCCGGATGCTGCCAGACATGGGTGAAGACCTCACGGGTGAGGCGGTCGGCGGCCTCGTCGTCGTCCAGGACGCGGTGCGCCAGCCCGTGCACCAGCGAGCCGAACCTGTCGTACAGCTCCCCCAGGGCCGCCGCCTCGCCGCGCGCCAGCCGCTGCCGCATCACCCGGTCCCAGGGCCACGGCGACCCGCCCCGCCCCGGTCCGCCGGGTCCGTCCCCGCCGCCCGGGGCCGCCCCGGGGTCCCGCGGTGCTCCCCGCTCGCTCTGCGCCATGCCGGGCCTCCCACCCCTGTCGTCCCGGTGCCCGGTGCGCGGCCACCGTCACCACGAATGTAGTCGTCACCGCGTGCCGTACACGCCCCTTTTGCGCAATGCGCGCCCCCGGCGGACCGCTGGTGGTAATGGACGCCTACCCTCCACTGTGTGACCGGAATCGATCGAACGGGATCGAAACCATCTGAAACAAGCCTGTTCCGGCCGGAGGCCGTTTTCCCCCCGGCGTTTGTGGGAACGGCCGGTGGGCAGGTGCGCGCCCGGGGAACACGGGCGCGGGCTCCGGGGTTCCGCTCAGGGGGCCCGTTCCCGGGGGCCCCGGGTTTCCGGCTCCTTGGGGCACCGACGGATGAAGGGCATGGTGGTGGCGTTCAAGGTGACCGGCGGTGAGCGGGGCGACTGGGCCGTGCTCCAGGTGTCGGGCGAACTGGACCTGGCGACCTCGCCGGTGCTGCGGCAGCGGGTGCACGACGCGGTCGCCGAGGGGCGGCACAGCCTCGTGCTGGACCTCTCCGAGGTGCTGTTCTGCGACTCCAGCGGGGTCGGCGTCCTGATCGCGGCCCGGCGCCTCATACGCTCCTGCCGGGGCCGGCTGCGGCTGATCCTGCCCGCCCAGGGAGCGGTCGACGGCTCCCACGTCAACCGGGTCCTCGGCGCGCTCGGGGTGCGCAGGCTGTTCGACGTGTACCCCGATCTGGCCTCCGCCACGGGGGAGGGTCCCCGCTCGTTGTCGGCATAGGGCCGCACCCGGCGGCCCCGGCGTCGTACGCTCCGTGGCGAACGGGACGCACCGACGTCACCCATGAGGCGGCCAGGAGAGACATGGTCAGCAGCGAGTACGAGCACAGGATCGCCGCGCGGTTCGCCACCTTCGACCAGGACGGCAACGGGTGGATCGACCGCGAGGACTTCAGCGCGGCGGCCAAGGCCCTGCTCGGCGAGTTCGGCACCGCCGCCCGCTCCGAGCGGGGGCAGAACCTCTACGCCGGAGCGGAGGCGTTCTGGCAGGGCATGGCGGGCATCGCGGACCGGGACGGCGACCAGCGCATCACCCGCGAGGAGTTCGTCACGGGGGCGGTGAAGCGACTGCGGGACAACCCCGAGCGGTTCGCCGAGATCGCCCGCCCCTTCCTGCACGCGGCCCTGGACCTCGCCGGAGGCGGGGGCCGGGCCGCCGTGTCCGACGTGGCGCGCGGGCTCACCGCCCTCGGCGTGCCGGGGGACACGGCCCGGCCGGTCGCCACCGCGCTCGACGCGGACGGCGACGGCGAGGTCGGGGAGGCGGACGTCGTCCCGGCGTTCGCCCGCTACTTCACCGTGCCCGAGTAGCCGTGCCCGAGTAGATGTGCCCGCACCGTCCCGGCGGCCGACCGCCGCCGGGACGGTGCACCGGGGGTGCGCGGTGACGGGGTTCCGGGGGGCGCGCGGAGACGGTGCGCCGGGAGTGCGTGGTGACGGGGTTCCGTGGTGCGTGCTCACCCCGCGCCCGTCCGGCCGGAACCTCCGCCCGGGAGGCGGAGCCGTTCCCTTCGAGGGCCGCCGGGCCGTGCCCGCCCCTGTCGATGCGCCTTCACGACCCGTACATGTCACCGATCGTGGCGCAAGGATATGACGCGGAGTGACCTTCCGGGATGATCGCCGGACCGGACCTCGGGCCCCGACCGTCACGGCGCGGAGTCGGCCGCGTTCCGGCGACGCGGGCGGGGCGCGGTGGGCGCGCGGCGTCCGCACGGCCGGACCCGGCCCCGCGACCGGCGGGTGCGCACCCCTCCCCGCGCGGCTGAACTGCCCTGGGGGACCGTCTGTTCGACTTCCCGGGCGGCGCGTCGCACAGTATGCCGCACGCGTACTCCTTCACGCGGGAATATGCCCGAAGCCCTTGTTGATGTGACGCACCGTCAACCATGCTGTCCTGCGGGGAATTCACGGTACGTGATCCCCGACGTGGCCGTGGTACCGGCCATGCAGGAAATGGCTTCGATCGTGGCCGCCGTCGGGCGCGAGCCCCGGTGTCCGCCGGTTCGGATGGTGTGAGCGGTGCAGGTGCTTCAAGTGCAGCTGGATATCCGGCCCGACCCCGCAGAAGTGGGGCGAGCCCGACGGTGGGCCCGTTCGCGGCTCGCCGGTTGCGGGATACGGGCCGATGAACCGCTGGCCGAGACCCTGATCCTGCTCGTCTCCGAACTCGTCACCAACGCCGTCGTCCACACCGGACGCCCCGCCGTGCTGAGGCTCCGCCTGCCCGGCACCGCGACCGGGGCCGGGGCGGTCGCCGGAGAGACCGGGACTGCCGGGAACGCCGGACTCGTCGGGAGCGCCGTCCCGGGCCTGCCGGTCCGGCTGGAAGTGGACGACTCCTGCGACCTCGTGCCCGTGCCCCGCTGTGTGGACGGCGACGCGACCGGCGGCCGGGGTCTGGCCCTCGTCGACGGGCTGGCCGACCGCTGGGGCTGGAGCCGGGAGGCCGGCGGCAAGCGCATCTGGTGCGAGCTGGACCCCTGCGCCGGGCGCCCGCCCGCCCCGCCCCCGTGCCCCGGCGGGGGAGTCGTGGCCTACGAGGGGCTGGCGTACGAGGCGGTGTGACGCACGCGCGGCATGCGGGCCGAAGGGTGCGCCGGGGCCGTGCCCCCGTGCGCGTCCATCACGAAAAGGGCATACGCGGCACATCCCCGAGGCCCTGTTGACGGCTCGTGACCGGTTCTTCACCCTTGGACGAGCGATTCGCCGCGAGGGGACGGCGAGGGCTCGGTGACGGGGCCCTCGGCGAGTGTGGGTCGTGATTCGGCGTCGGCTCCCCCCTGCCTGCGGGCGGGGGCCGGGGCGGGAACGCCGGAGTCGGGTGGCGGCGCGCGATGCCGGGCTCGGGGCGGACAACGCCGCGCCGCCGACCGATGAATCCCGAGGGCGGGCGATTGTTGTCCACAGGGTGTGGACAACTCCGGCCCCGCTGGCACGGCACGGCACGGTGCGGTGGGTGCGGTGGGTGCGGTCGCCGGGTGCCCGCGTCCTCGGTCCGGTATGTCCGACGAGTACGCGCCACGGGCGCGGACCGGGCCGGGCCGGGCCCGAGTCGGGCGGGCTGAAGCGGCGGGGTGCCGGGGCGTCTGCTCACGGCTCCATGGCCCGCCGGATGAATGGAATTGCCGGACCGCCGGATGAGCGGGGCCGTGGGCCGTCGGAGCACGGGGAGGCGGGGTGCCCGCGCCGCCCCTTGACGGTGTCCGGCGGAACGCCCGGTGCGGCGGAAGCCGCGAGCGGCGTCGGACGCGGCGGCACGCACCGAGTTGGGAACGGCTCTGAGGGCCGGCTCCGGGAACGGCTCTGGGAATGTGGCACTGTTGACGCACCGCACCGCACCGCATCCTGGGTCGCACCGGGCCTCCCGCGGCCGTCTCAGATGGCCAGCCGGGACACCTCGGAGGCGTGGGCCTTGGCTATCGCACCGGCGATCTTCTCGGCGTCCAGGGAGAGTTCGCGGAGCATGCCGCTGATGGGGTTGGTGAACCCGGTGAAGTAGAGGCCGGGCGCGTTGGACGGCGTGCGCCGCCCGCGCACCAGGGGGCGGCCGTCGGACCCCAGCACCCGGAGGTGGCCCACGAGGTCCTCCAGGCCCCGGCGGTAACCGGTCGCCGCGATCACCGCGTCCGGGGTGATCCGGGCACCGTCCGCGAGCAGCACCCCGCCGCCCTCGAAGCCCTCCACCGCGGTCACCACCTCCACCCGGCCCGAGCGCACCGCGTCGACCAGGCCGACGTCCAGCACCGGCACCGACCCCGCCGCCACCCGGCGGAAGGGTCCCGCCTCCGGTCTTCGCAGCCCGTACTCCGACAGGTCGGGCACACTGACCCGGGCCAACTGCCGTGCGACCCGGTCCATCAGCGCCGCCGGCAGCCGACGGCACAGGATCCCCGAGTACTGCGTGGGCCACCCGACGGTCGTCCGCCGCATGATGTTCGGCGCCGTCCGCACCGCCAGCCGGACCCGGGAGGCACCGCCCTCCATCAGGTCCACGGCGATCTCCGCCCCGGTGTTGCCCACCCCCACGACCAGTACGTCCCGCCCGGCGTAGGGGGACGGCTCCCGGTACTCGGCGGCGTGCCGGAACTCGCCCGCGTACTCCTCCCGCCCCGCCCAGCCGGGGACGTACGGCGTGTGGTTGTACCCGGTGGCCACCACCACCGCCGCACCCGTCAACTCCCGCCCGCCGGTGGCCCGCAGCAGCCAGCCCTTCCCGTCGGGCGCCCGCTCGACCCGCGAGACCTCGACCCCGGTGACGATCTCCAGCTTGTGGTGCTCGGCGTACTTCTCCAGGTACCGCACCACGTCGTCCCGGGCCGGCCAACGGCCGAAGCGGCGCGGCATCGGCAGACCGGGGAGGGAGGACTTGCGCCGGGTGGTGTGCAGGCGCAGCCGGTCGTAGTGGCGGCGCCAGGAGGAACCGACACTTCCGGTCCGCTCCAGGACGACGGCGCGTACGCCCCGCGTACGGAGCGCGTGGGCGACGGCGAGGCCGCCGGGACCGCCGCCGATGACATAGACGGGGCGCGCCCCGGCGGGCGGGGTGGAGTCGTGCATGCCGTGAGCGTAATCTCGCGGGCGCTTGATGGGTATCGGTCAAGGCCGGAATCGGTTGCGGATCGGTCACGAAACCCGGCGCTCACGGCGGTGGGTGAGGGTGGGGGAGGCGGGATTCCGGAGCGGTGCTCACCCCGGGGAGCGCCGCTCTCTCGGGAGTGCATCGCTCTCCGCCGCGTGCGCTGCTCTCTCCGGTGTGCACCATTCGCTCTGGTGAGCACCGCCTTCGTCGGTGAGCGCCGTTCTCTCGGGTGAGCGGCGCTTCTGTCGACGAGCGCTGCTCCCCTTTGTGAACGCCGCTCTCTTCTTCTCGGACCGGGGGCGGGGCGGGGCTGGGGTGCCGGGTCGACGGGGTTTTCGGTGAGCGCTGCTCTTTCTGGCGCGCATCGTTCGTTTTGGTGATCACCACTTGGTGAGCACGGCTTGGTGAGCACCGCTTCTCTTGGTGAGCGGTGTTCGCTGCGGTGAGCGCCGTCCTCTTCGGTGAGCGCCGATAGTTCCGTGAGCACTGCTTCTCTTGGTGAGCGGTGCTCGCTTTGGTGGACGCTGCTTCCAACAGTGAGCACCGACCTCATTGGAGAGCGCTGGCCCTCCAGGCGAGCGCTGCTCCCTTTTGTGAGCACTGGCCCCATTGCTGGGCGCCGGTCCGTGACTGGGCGTCGGCCTGTGACTGGGTGCCGGCCCGTGACTGGGCGTCGGCCCCACTACTGCGTACCGTCCCGCTACTGGGTACCGGCCCCTGGGGGAGTGCTGGTCCCATTAGTGAGCGCCGCTCCCGTTGGAGAGCACTGTTCCCGCCGGACCGGTGAGCGCTGCTCGCTTCAGTGAGCGCTGGTCTCGCCAGTGAGCGGTGGCCTCTTGAGTGAGCGCTGCTCACATTTGGGGATGCCGCTGCCGTGCGAGCGCTGCTCATGATGGCGAGCGGTGTCCGCGGTGGTGAACGCTGTCCGCCTCGGTGAGCACTGCTCGGTTCGGTGAGCGCTGCTCTTCTCTGCGAGCGCTGCTCTTGTGTGAGCGTCGCTCACGGTTGCGAGCACTGTTCACGTCGGTGGGTTCCGGGCCGCCTGGGGGCGTTGCGGATGTGGTGAACATTGTTGCCCTCGGTGTTCACGGATTTCGGTGACACCTCCGCCCCCCGCCTCGTTCCGCCGTGCCCGCCTCCGCCCCCGCGTCGTCACCGTGCCCGCCTTGGCTCCCGGCCTCGTCCGGTCGTGCCCGCCTCCGCCGTACGCGCCACCTCGCGCTGACCCTTCCTGCTCCCCTCCTGCTCCCTTCCCGCTCCTCTCGAACCGGTGTCGCGCTCCACCCCGTACCGCACCCGGCTCGTCGCCCCGCATCAGGGCCACAGCAGGTGGGTTCCCCATCCCGACTCCGTGCGGCGGTAGGTGAGTCGTACGTGGCGGCGCTGGGCGTCGCCCTGGAAGAACTCCACCTCGTCGGGGCGCAGGTGGTAGAGCGTCCAGGAGGGGACGGGGGCGTCCGGTTCGCGCTGGGCGCGTTCCCAGGCGGCGGTGGAGGCGCGGGCCAGTTCGTCCACCGAGCCCAGGGTGGCGCTCTGCCGTCCCGTCAGCGCGGCGGCCAGCGCGCCGATGGAGCGGGCGTGCAGGTCGGCCTGACCCTCCGGGGACGGGGCCACGGCGACCGGACCGCGCACCCGCACCTGCCGGCCCAGCACCGGCCAGTAGAAGGCGAGCGCGGCGTAGGGGCGGGCGATGAGGTGGCGGCCCTTGCGGCTGTCGGCGTGGGTGGCGAAGGACCAGCCGTCGGAGTCCGCGCCGTGCAGCATCACGATCCGTACGTCCGGCCAGCCGTCCGCGTCCGCCGTGGCGAGGGACATGGTGTGCGGCTCGGTCTGCCCGGCGGCCACGGCGTCGGTGAACCACCGGGCGAACAGGGGAAGGGGGTCGTCGGGCGCGGTGGCCGGGTCGAAGGGGGCCAGTTCGGTGACCGCCGGGTCCCACACGCGCAGTGACTTCAGCAGCTCGTGAAGATCGGTGTGCATGGGCCGATTGTCACGCGGCTCGCGGCCCCGCCGGGTGGACTCCGCCATGTCATACCCGTCCGGGATACGTCATACCGTTCCGAGGTCGGAGGACACCCAGCGCTCGGGCCGCATCCGGATGACGACCTGGTCGCCGTGGTCGGCGGTGGCGTAGTCGACGTAGCCGTCGACCTTCTCGGCCGGCAGATAGCGCGTGGCCATCTCGCGCAGGGGCGCCGCGTCGGCGGGGCTGGTGCCGATGACGGGTCCCTCCACGGAGACGTAGCGGATGGTCGGTTCGACGCGGTCGATCATCAGGGAGAACCGGCCGGCGGACTGGATCAGCCGGTTCTTGCGGCTGTCGGCACCGGTGAGGATCCACACCTCGCCCCCGGGCGCGTACTGGTACCAGATGGGCACGGTCAGCGGGGCGCGGCCGGGGCCCCCGTCGACCGAGAGGGCGGCGATGTGGGGCTCGGCCAGGAAGGTCTCGCGCTCTTCGCGGGTCAGGGCCATGAGGATTCCTCCAGCGGTGGCGTGGGTCGGCGCGACGCGGACGTCCCTCACAACACCGTTCGAGGGCGCGGTGATTCCCGGTGGGGCGGCGGACGGCCGGTGGGGGGTTCGGCAGGGATGACAGGCTGCTGCGTTCCCGTGGGCGGCGACGGCCACCGCGGCGCCCGGCACGGCGAGGAGCCGGGAGGACGGCGGGAGGGCGAAGGAGCGGCGTGCGGGCGCGGGGCTGCGCCGGGCGCACGCGCTACTTGGTGGGCCTCTTGCCGGTGACGCCCAGGTAGGTCAGCAGTGCCAGGCTCGGCTTGAGTTCGGACTGCTTCACGCCCCACGACGAGAAGCTCTTCTGGTGCGAGGCCACGGCGGAGAGCATGACGACCAGCGCGCCGGCCGCCGCCGAGGGGTTCACGTCCTTGTCGACCCGGCCCTTGGCCTGGAGTTCGGCCACGGCGTCGGCGAGCGAGGAGTGCACCGAATTGAGGATCCGGGTGCGGATCTTGGCGAACCGCTTGTCGCCCTCCGCCGCGCCCAGGTCGATCACCCGGAGGATCGCGTCGTTGCGGCGCCAGAAGTCGAGGAACCCGTCGACGAGTTCCTGGGCCGTCTGCCAGCCCGCCTTGCCGACCCAGGAGCGGTCGGCCGTGAGGTCGGCCAGCGCGGAGCTCTCGGCGGCCATGTGCTCGGCCAGCTCCAGGACGGCTCCCTCGACGTCGGGGAAGTACTGATAGAAGGTCGCGGGGGAGGTTCCCGCCTTCCGGGCGACGTCGATGACCTTGACGTCCCGGTAGGGAGAGGAGCTGAGCATGTCGCTCAGGCAGTCGAGCAGTTTCTGCCGGGTCGCCTGCCCTCGCTGACCGGCCACGCGGCCGTCCACGGTACGCACTTGTCCTGTCATGCCGTCAGCTTACCGACGGGCGGAGGTAGCGCGATTCGGCCGACTGCAAATGGGGTGTGCGGGTGAGTGGAGCACGGTGTGCCTGGTCTGCGCGGTGCGGGCCTCGCGGTTACTTTGGCGACATGGCCGAAAACGGTGCGTCCCCAAGGAAGGCTCCGCCCTGCCCCGAAGGGGTCCCCTGCTGGGTGGAGGCGCAGCTCTCCGACGTCGGTGCGGGTAAGCGGTTCTATGGTGAATTGTTCGGTTGGGAGTTCACCGGGAGCGGTTCCGGCACCCCCGTGCGGGCGCTGCTGGACGGTGAGCCCGTCGCCGCGATGGTGCCCAAGACGGACGGCCGGATGCCCACCGTGTGGACGGTGTACTTCGCCGCCGACGACGCCGGGGCGCTGGCGGCGCGGGTCCGGGCGGGCGGCGGGCAGATCGTGGTCCCGCCGCGGCCGACGGCGGGGATGGGCACCACCGCCCTGGTCGCCGACCCGCAGGGCGCGGTCTTCGCCCTCTGGGAGACCGGCAGTGGCGGGCCCTCCGGCTTCTCCGGCTTCGGGCGGCGGCACGAGCCGGGCGCCTTCGCCTGGGCGGAGCTGTACACCAGGGACACGGAGGAGGCGAACACCTTCTACGGCGGACTCTTCCACGAGGCGCTGTTCGGCGAGGACGCCGATCCCGACTTCGGGCGGGCCCCGGTGGTCGACGTCTTCCCCGCCGAGATGCCCCCGCACTTCCTCGTGCACTTCCTGACCCGGGACTGCGAGGCCGACCTCGGCACGGTGACCCGGCTGGGCGGGCGGGTGCAGGTGCCGCCGTTCGAGACGTCGTACGGCGGGGTGGCCGTGGTCACGGACGACCAGGGGGCGTCCTTCGCGCTGCTCCAGCGCTGAGCACCCGCGCGACGGGAGCGGGGCGGCGCGCGGGCGGCGAGTACGGGAGCGGGGGCGGGGGTGGCGCGAGCGGGCGGACGCCGTGCGGCGGCCCCCTCGTGCGGCACCCGCGGGCCGTCCCCCTTCCGGTTGCGGACCGGTCACTCCCGGGGGCGGTCGTTCACCCCCCGGAACCACCCCCGGAACCACCCCCGGAACCACCCCCGCCCATCACCCTTGCCCACCGCTCCCGCGCCCCGCCGACCCCCGTCCCGGAACGCGTCAAAGTCGCCCGCAGTCGCACAAGATCACCCGTATCGGCCCAGGACGGCCCCCGAAAGCGCCCGGAAGCCCCCGAAAAGCGCCCCGAAGCCGCCCGTGAGTGCCTCCGAGCGCCCCGTGCGGTCCCACCGTTCGCCCGGGATTACCACGAGACACCCCGATTGTCCCCAGGTTCGCCACCAGAGCTTCGGGCAGGAACAATCGGGGTGCGTGCCGCCACGGCGGTGCGGTGGTGAGACGCTGCACTTCGGCCGCGTACACATATGGTGGCGCGGCTCGTACGGGGAGGTGGCAGGCAAGTGGTGGATCAGCTGACGCAGCACGATCCGCGGCGGATCGGGCCGTTCGAGGTGCTGGGCCGGCTCGGGGCCGGCGGCATGGGGCTGGTCTATCTCGCGCGTTCGGCCTCCGGCCGCCGCGTGGCGATCAAGACGGTCCGGACGGAGCTGGCCGAGGACCAGCTGTTCCGGGTCCGCTTCACGCGCGAGGTGGAGGCGGCCCGCGCGGTCTCCGGCTTCTACACGGCCGCCGTGGTCGACGCCGATCCCCGGGCCGCCGTGCCGTGGCTGGCCACCGCGTACGTGCCCGCGCCCTCGCTCGAGGAGATAGTGAGTGAGTGCGGGCCGCTCCCGGCCCAGGCGGTGCGCTGGCTGGCGGCGGGTGTCGCCGAGGCGCTCCAGTCCATCCACGGCGCCGGACTGGTCCACCGCGACCTCAAGCCGTCCAACGTCCTGGTCGTCGAGGACGGCCCCCGGGTGATCGACTTCGGGATCGCCTCCGGTGTCTCCAACACCCGGCTGACCATGACGAACGTCGCCGTGGGCACCCCCGCCTACATGTCGCCGGAGCAGGCGAAGGACTCGCGCAGCGTCACCGGCGCCAGTGACGTGTTCTCGCTCGGCTCGATGCTGGTGTTCGCCGCCACCGGGCACCCCCCGTTCCACGGCGCCAACCCGGTCGAGACGGTCTTCATGCTGCTGCGCGAGGTCCCCGACCTGGAGGGGCTGCCGGACGAACTGCTGCCGCTGATCGAGTCCTGCATGCAGATGGAGGCCACCGCCCGGCCCAACCCGGCGGACCTCCAGGCCCAGCTCGCCCCGCACCTGTTCGGTTCCGGCTCCGACGACAGCGGCACGGCCTCCGCCTGGCTGCCCGAGGAGGCCGTCGGCCTGATCGAGGCGCGCCGCGGCGGACGCCCCGCTCCTCGTCCCGACGGCCAGCCGGGCGGACGCGGTCCCGGGGGAGGGCGCACGGCGCCGCCGCCCCGGCCCGAGCCCCCCGTCACGGCGCCGCCGGTGCCCGCGCCCCTCGGCGCCCCGGACACCGGGCCGGTGCGGCTGGCCGGGGTGTCGGTGCCGATCGGCCCGGGGCCGCGCGTCGCGGACATGCGCGCCGCGGCCGTCGCGGCGCCCCCGCCGGAGGCCGCGCTGGCCGCCTCCTGGTCCCGGCCGCGCCCGGGGGCGCCCGGCGCCGACCCGGCCGTGCCGCCGCCGGTGCCCGCGCCCGCCCCGGAGGCGGCGGCGCCGGGCTGGCGGCCCTGGCGGTTCCGCATGTCCAACGACGTGTGGGGCACGCCGTCGGTCGCCGAGGACCTGGTCTACGTCACCTCCTTCGAGGTGCACGCCCTGGACGTGGCCACCGGCCGCCGCCGCTTCAAGACGCGGGACGTGGCCTGGTCGATGGCGGTCGCGGACGGCCGTATCCACGCCTCCGACGGGCCCACCCTCTTCGCGCTGGACGCCCGTGAGGGCGCCGACCTGTGGCGGGTGCAGACGGACGCCTGGGTGTACTCGCTCCAGGCGGACCGGGGCACCGTCGTCACCGCCACCCGGGGCGGCGGGGTGCAGGCGTGGGAGGCGTCGAACGGGCAGAAGCTCTGGGAGGTCACCGGGGCCCAGACCGACTTCGAGACCCCGGAGGCGGGCGCCACCGTCCACGACGGCACGGTGTACCTCTGGCAGGACGCCCGGCTGCGCGCCCTGGACGCCCGTACCGGCGAGGAGCGCTGGACGTACCCGATCGGGGACGCCGCCTCCTGCGGAGGGGTGCCGGTCCGCGTGACCCGCGCGCCCGACGGCTACGTGTACGTCGCCGCCGGGACCCGGGCGCTCGCCCTGGACGTCGCCACCGGCCACGTCCGCTGGCACTTCGAGGCCCCGGCGGTCTTCCTCTCGCCGCCCGCCTTCGTCCCCGGCCCGGCGGTGACCGGCGGCGGGGTGTACCTGGCCGACTACCTGGGCACGGTCTACGCCCTGGACGCCACCGACGGCCGCGACCGCTGGCGGATCGCGACCGAGGCCCGCTCCGGGACCGATCCGGTGCTGGTCGCCGGGGGCCATGTGCACGTGGGCAGCGGCAAGGGCCTGTACACCCTGGACGCGGTGACGGGCACGCCCAAGTGGCGCTTCCAGGCGGGCGGCGACATCGTCGGCGCCCCGGCGGTGGCGGCGGGCCGCATCCACTTCGGCTCCACCGACCACCTGCTGTACACCCTGAAGGCCGACGACGGGCGGCTGCGCTGGAAGCTGGCGACCGGCGGCGAGATCACCGGGTCACCGGTGGTGCGCGACGGGATCGTGTACGCCTGCAGCAAGGACCGCTGCGTGTACGCGCTGGACGCGGAGAAGGGGACGGGCACGGCCCGCACGGCCTGACGCCGGCACCCGCACGGCCCGCCCCACCGTCGGCACCCGTACGGCCCAGCGCCCACCGCCGGCGCTCGCCCGGCCCGGCGCCCGCCCCAGCCGGCCCTGCCCGGGCCCCGGCCCGCCCGTCCGCCTGGGCCCCAGGACCGGGCGGCGCGCCCCCCCGGTTCCGCTCCCGCACGCCCGTGGCCCCTTGGTGACGTGCTCGTGACAGGTGTTGCCTAGCGTGAACGCATGAGGAAACGGGGACGGACGCTCAGGTTCACCGCGGTCTCGGCGCTGGTGGTGCTCTGCCTGACGGGCTTCACGACGGGCCGCCACGGCGGCGGTCACGGCGGTGGTCACGACGGCGGGGGCGGATGCAGCAGCGGCAGCCAGGACCACGACGGCTCCTCCTCGTCGGGCGGCGGCGCTTACAAGGAGGACGACGATGACGACGGCACCGGTGGCTACGGCGGCAACGGCTATGGCAACGGCAACGGCAACGGCAACGGTTACGGCGCCGACCGCGACGACGACGACCGGGGCGGCGGAAGCGGCGGCGGGGACAGCGGCCTGAGCCCCGCCACGGTCGAGCTGGTGAGCTGCGCGAGCGACGAGGACCCGTACGCCACCGTCGAGGTCACCAACCCCAACGGCGGCGAACGGACCTTCACCGTCACCGTGCTCTTCCGGAACGCCGGGGACACCACCATCCAGGAGGTGTCCGGGGAGGCCACCGTCCCGGCCGGTGAGGTCGCCACCGTGCGCCTGGAGTTCGACGCGGCGACCGCGACGCCCGGCGAGAAGCCCGACCACTGCGAGATCGAGGACTCCCGGCCCCTCCCGGAGGCGTGAGCGGACCCGGCGGCGCGGGGGAGTGCCGCCGGGACGACGGGGCGGGGCGCCGCCGGGACGGCGACGGCGGCGGCGACAGCGACGACGGCGGCAGCGACGGCGACAGGGCCGGCGCCGACGAAGGGGACCCCGCCGGAGTGGCGGCGACCCGCGCCGGAACGGCCCCCGCGGGCCCGGCCGGTGTCAGCGCAGGGCCGCCCGGCGCTCCTCCTCGGTGATCGGCGGGCCGTCCAGCGGCGGCCGCTTGGGCCCGAACAGCATCGGCACCAGCATGTCCGCCGAGAACAGCCGCGTCGGCGGACGCTCCATGCTCATCACGTCCAGCAGCGCCCCCATGGCGCGCGGACTGCGGGCGCCGGTGGAGACGGCCCGGTCGACATAGCGGGCGAGGAACCGCTCCGCCGCCGTGGGGGGCGTCTCGGCGGCGCCCGGGTAGAACGCGTCCTGCCCGACCGCCAGTCCCCAGGCCCCGGAGACCGGGCGGGCGGTGGCCCGTTGGAGGGCGCGGGCGGTGCCGGGCGCGGTGATCCCCCGGCGGCGCAGCACCCCGCGCAGGGCGAGGGCGCTCTGCGCGGCGACGGTCAGGCCGTGCCCGTAGACGGGGTTGTAGCCGGCGACGGCGTCGCCGACGACGGTGAAGCCGTCGGGCCAGCGCTTCAGCTTCTCGTAGTAGCGCCGCCGGTTGGCGGTGCTGCGGGTGACGGCGACGTCGCCCAACGGCTCGGCGTCGCGGAGCAGTTCGCCGATGAGCGGATCGGACAGGCCGAGCGCGAAGGGCACGAAGGCACCGGGGTCGCCGGTGGGTTCGCCGCCCCGGGTGCCGCCCAGCGTGACGACCCAGCGGTTGCCCTCGACGGGCAGGATGACGCCGCCCTGTCCGGGCGCCTTGGCCGGGTTGGCCTGCACGTTGATCAGGGGGAAGTCGCCGTCGGCGGGGGAGCGGTAGAGCCGGGTGGCGTAGGTGAGCCCGGCGTCCACCTCCCGTTCCGTGACCAGGGGGAGCCCCAGGTCGGTCAGCCAGTGCGGGGCGCGCGAGCCGCGCCCGGAGGCGTCCACGACGAGGTCGGCGCCGAGGACGCGCTCCTCGTCACCGGTGCGCACCAGGACGCCGGTGACCCGCCCGGCGGTGCCCTCCAGGGCGAGCGCCGAGCCCTCCTGGAGCAGGGTGATCCGGGCGTCCTTGACCACGTGGTCGCGGACCACGGAGTCCAGCAGGTCGCGGGAGCAGACCAGGTTGTGGTGACCGGTCGCCAGGAAGCGGCGGAACCACACCTCGTTGGGCGCCCGGGACACCATGTCGCCCATGATGTGGACGAGCCGGCCGCCCCGGCAGACCACGTCCTCGACCAGCCCGGGCAGCAGGTCCCGCAGGGCCCGTACGCCGCCGCTCCACACCAGGTGCGCGTGGCGGGCCTGGGGCACGCCCCGGCGCGGGTCGGGCCCCTCGGGCAGCGCGTCCCGCTCGACGACGGTGACCTCGGCGAACTCGGTGAGCACGGCGGCGGCGAAGAGCCCGGCCGCGCTGGCGCCGATGACGACGGCGCGCGGCCGGTGGACGACTGGGGTGTCAGGCATGGGCGTTCACGCCGCTTTCTTTACGGCCACCCGCTGGCGGATGGTGGCGATGGCGCGCCGTCGGCGGAGGGCGAGCGAGATGGTGCCGACATGATCGCTGACGTCCGGCCCGATGCCCACAGGCTGTCCACGGCCGCTCGCGGGGATCCCGGCCGTGTAGGCGTCGATGGCGTCGCGCAGGGCGACGGCGCCGGCCAGGTCGCGGGCCCGGCCGTCGTCGTGCCGGGCCCGCGCCTCGGCCAGGGCCCGCGCGTGGACGTCGTGGGGGAAGTAGGGCGCGAGCAGCCGCAGGGCGTCGTGGATGCGCTGCTGGCGCTGGAGGACCCGCAGGTCCAGCGGCACCCAGAAGCCGAACCGGGCCTGCGCCGCCGCCGGGGCGAGGACCCGCAACTCCCGCCAGAGGGGGCGCAGCCGCCGGTACTCCCGCTGGTCGCGCAGGGTGTTGCGCAGGGCGGGCCCGGCCTGCGGGACGATGAACCCGGCGGCCATCAGGGACGCCTGGAGCAGCGCGAACGGCGGCGCGACCCGGGTGCTCAGGACGTCCCAGTCGGTGCCGGTCCAGCGGGCGCCGACGGCGAGCAGCTTGGCCACGTCGAAGCCCAGCCCGGAGGCGAAGCCGCTGAGCAGCAGGACGACGCCGGACTTGACCCAGCGGTCGCCGACGGCGGGGTACCACTGCCGGAGCATCCGGGTGGCGACGACGCCGGTCACCGCGTGGGCGCTGATGTAGAGCAGGATGTGCTCGCGCATCCAGGGGGTGCCCGCGTAGTAGGTGTCCAGGTCGTAGATGCGCGGTTCGGGCACGTCGGCCAGCAGGAAGGTGACCCAGAGGCCGACGACGATGCCCGCGTAGACCCAGTAGACCCGGAGGGTGGCGCGGCGGCGGCGCTCCGAGGGCGGCTCCCGCCAGCGCATGATCATGGTGAGGCCGGTGGCGCCGGAGGCGGTGAGGAAGGAGTAGGCCCAGGGCGAGGCGAAGTTGGGGACGCCCGTCCAGTGGTTGAGCCGCTCGATGTTGACGGGGGTGATGACGACCAGCACCAGGGTGGCGCAGGCCAGCAGCACGGTGGTGGCCCGCACCTCGGGGTTGCGCCAGGCCCGGACGAAGGTCGGCAGCTTCAGCAGGACGGCCAGGGCCAGCAGGGTGGTGGGCAGCGCGTAGGGGATGTGGGGGAAGCCCATCAGAGCAGGCGTCCGCCCCGGTTGGTCAGCGACAGGTTCATCCGGCCCTCCACGGTCGCCGGGGAGACGGGTCCCTCGGCGTAGCGGCCGTGCACCCAGGTGCGGACCTCGCGTCCGAACAGCAGGCCGAACGTTTCCGCATCGACCTCGTGCTCGTCCGCGGAGTCGGCGCGGGCGGCGACGGCGACCAGGGCCTCGCGGGGCACCTCGACCGCCTCCTCCGCCAGGATGTGCTCGGCGGCGCGGCGCAGCGCCTCGGGCGTGAGGGCCTGCCCGGTGGGCGTCATGGCCCGCGCGGCGGCGGGCAGTCCGGCGACGTGGTGGCCGCAGCCGCCCTGCTCCTCGTGCCAGAGCTCATGGCCGAGGATCACGAGCTGGGCCTCGGGCACGGTGCGTTCCTCGACGACGATGACGGAGCGGTCCCCGAGGTCCAGCAGCATCCCGGAGACCGGGATGTCGGGCGGGAAGGCCCGGAAGACCAGTTCCACGGGGCGTCCCGCGCGGGTGCTCATGGCACGGCAGAACGCCCGCATGACCGCCTTGGCCTCCGCGGGCCGGGGGACCGACGCGGCGGCCTCCTCGGCGAGGGCGGAGAGCAGCGACTTCATCGCGCGCGGGCTCATCGGCCGGATTCTCCCTCCCGGGCGTCACCGACGTGGCGTCCTTGACAGGACACGACGGTAGAGCCGCCGGGGGTGCCAGTTCGAGTGCTTCGAACTCTTGACGCCAAAGGTTGGCCGGAAACGCACCCCCCGGGCGGCCCCCCGGGCGGCCCCCCTCGGCCGCTCCCCCGAGCGGCCCCCGGCGGCCCTCCCGGCGGTTCCCCCCTCCGGCCGGCCGCCCCGGGCCCGGTCCCCCGACCGGGTGCTCCCGGGGCGGCCGGCCGGCGCGCCCACGGCGGTCCCCCGACGGCCGCGGCGGCTCCCCCTTGGCGCCGCCGCGACCGTCTCCCCCGTGATCCCCCCGTTCCCCCGTGCGGAGAAGGTCTACTTGCCGTCCCGGCCCAGGGCGGGCGGGGCGGGCATGTGGTTGTCCATCGTCCGGATGGCCTGGACCGGCGGCTGCTCGGCCGGATCGGCCGGGGTCTCCGGGACGGGCGGCACGATCACCGGCTCCTTGCCGGGCGGTGGGGCCGGCATGTGGTTGTCCAGGCTCCGGATCGTCTCGTCCTTCGGCGTGTCGCTCATGGGCTTCGCTCCTGAATCTGCGATGGGGCTGACAACGCCCGCCCGGAAGCTCCCCCGATGGGCCACCGGACGGGCGTGGGAGCCGCACCCTAACCGGCCGGCCCGTTGGTCATTCCGCCTGCCCCCCGACGCGACGGCGTGACAGGGACCAGCGTGCCGGACGGAGATAAACGAACGCTGAACGCCCGCGGCACGCCCGCGGGCCCCGCGGTCACCCCGTGGCGGTGCGCGCCAGCAACGCCCGTACGGCGGCGGCCTCTTCCGCGTCGTTCTGCTCGTAGAGGCCGAGCGCGTCCCGCCAGCAGGCCCGCGCCCGGTCCGCCTGCCCGAGCGACGACAGCGCACGCCCCAGCAGCACCAGCACGTTGCCGCGCATCCGGTCGCCGCCGATGCACCCCAGGGCCAGGGCCTGTTCGGCGTGCTGGGCGGCCGGCGAGGGCCGCCCGGCGCTCAGGTGCACCTCCGCCAGACGGTAGTTGGTGGCCCCCTCCCACAGCCGCTGCCGGTGGACGCCGAAGAGGTCCAGCGCCTCCGTGAACTGGGCCAGCGCCTCGTCGTGGCGTCCCCCCTGGCTCAGCGCCACGCCCACCGCGAAGTGGCCGTTGGCCAGCCGCATGGTCCGGCCCAGCTCGGCGTAGACGGCGAGCCCCTGGCGGGCGATGTCCACGGCCGCCTCGACGTTGCCCATGAAGAGTTCGGCACGGGAGAGGTTGGACAGGGCGGAGGCCTCCCCGGCCCGGTTGTCGGTCGACCGGAAGCCCGCTATCGCCTGTCCGAACAGGGTCTTGCCCTCGGCGTAGCGGCGCTGGTGCAGGCAGACCAGGCCGCGGTTGTTGGCGACCCAGCTCGCGGCCGTCGAGTCCCGCGCGGAGCGCGCCAGTTCCATGGCGCGGCGGGCCTGCTCCTCCGCCTGCCGGATGCGGCCGGAGACCAGCAGCACATCGCTGAGCACCGTCCGCGCCCGTCCCTCGGCGCGGCCGTCCTCCGCCGCGCGGGTGGCCTCGCACATCGCCCTCGCCGTGGTCTCGTACTGGTGCGAGTTGGCCCCGGACTCCGTGAGGTCCTTCGCCGCCCACAGCAGGTCCACGGCGCGGCGCAGCCGGTCCGTCCCGGCCGCCTGGCGCACACAGGCCAGCAGCGCCGACGCCTCGGTGTACAGCCAGTCCAGCGCCGCCGGGGCCCCGGCGAAGGCCAGCCCCGGGTACTCGGTCGCCGCCAGCCCGTCCACCAGCCGGTCCCCTGGCCGCTCGATGGCGTACACCGCGGCGGCCGTGGCCAGGTAGAAGTCCAGCAGCCGGGACAGCGCCGCCGCCCGCTCGCTCGGCGGGTGCTCGTCCCGCTCCGCGCAGGAGCGGGCGTAGAGGCGGACGAGGTCGTGCAGCCGGTAGCGGCCCGGCGCCGCCGACTCCAGCAGCGAGGTGTCCACGAGGGACTCCAGCACGTCCTCCGTGTCCTCCACCGGCAGGTCCAGCACGGCGGCCGCGGCCCGCAGGGAGATGTCCGGGCCGTCGGCGAGGCCCAGCAGCCGGAAGGCGCGGGCCTGCGCCGGTTCGAGCTGGCCGTAGCCCAGCTCGAAGGTGGCCTTGACCGCCAGGTCCCCGGCCTGCAGTTCGTCCAGCCGGCGCCGCTCGTCCGCCAGCTTCGCCGCCAGCACCGACACCGTCCAGGTGCGCCGGGAGGCGAGCCGCGAGGCGGCGATGCGGATGGCCAGCGGCAGGAAGCCGCAGGCCGCGACCACGTCGAGGGCGGCCTTGCGCTCGGAGCCGACCCGCTCCTCGCCGACGATCCGGGTGAACAGGGCCAGCGCCTCGTCCGGCGCCATCACGTCCAGGTCCACCAGATGGGCCCCGGCCAGGTCCACCATCCGCACCCGGGAGGTCACCAGCGCCGCGCAGCCGTCGGTGCCCGGCAGCAGCGGGCGCACCTGGGCGGCGTCCCGGGCGTTGTCCAGCAGCACCAGCACCCGGCGGCCGTCCAGCACCGAGCGGTACAGGGCCGCCCGCTCCTGGAGGGAGTCGGGGATCGCCGAGTCGGCCGTGCCGAGGGCCCGCAGGAAGGAGCCCAGCACCGTCTCCGGCTCGGCCCAGCCGGTCCCGGCGCCCATCAGGTCGACGTACAACTGCCCGTCGGGGAAGGCCGCCCGCGCCTGGTGGGCGACGTGCACCGCGAGGGTCGTCTTGCCGACGCCGCCGATGCCCGCGAGGGCGGACACCGCCATCACCCGGCCCTCGGCGGCGCTGCCGGATGCCGACGCCAGCACCTCGCCCAGCTCCCGCACGAAGGCGGCCCGCCCGGTGAAGTCCGGTACCGTCGCGGGCAGTTGCGCCGGGCGGACCAGGACCGCCGCGGGCTCCCCGGACGGCTCCGCGGGCTCGGCCAGCGCCGGATCGGCCCGCAGCACCCGGTTCTGCAGCTCCCGCAGCTCCGGGCGCGGGTCCACGCCCAGCTCCTCCGCGAGCAGCCGCCGCGTGTCCGCGTACACCGCCAGCGCCTCGGCCTGCCGCCCGGCGCGGTACAGGGCCAGCATCAGCAGCTCGCGCAGCCGCTCCCGCAGCGGGTGCTCCGCCGTCAGCGCGGTCAGCTCCGAGACGGCGGACGAGTGCCGGCCCTGCTCCAGGTCCAGTTCGAGCCGCAGCTCCAGGAGCTGGAGCCGCCACTCCTCCAGCCGCACCCGCTGCGCCCGCGCGTACGGTCCCGGCACCCCCGCCAGCACCTCGCCGTCCCACAGCGCCAGCGCCCGGCACAGCTCCTCGCGGGCCCCGGCCAGGTCCCCGGCGGCCCGGGCCTTCTCCGCCTCGGCGGCCCGCTCCTGCGCCACCGCGAGGTCCAGCGTGCCGTCCGCCAGGCCGCGCACGGCGTAGCCGCCCGACTCGCTGACCAGCACACCGGGGGTGAGCACCTTGCGCAGCCGGGACGCGTAGGTGCGCACCGCCGCGAGCGCCTGCGACGGCGGCTCCCCGCCCCAGAGGGCGTCGATCAGCTCGGGCGCGGTCGCCGTGCGGCCCTCGCGCAGCAGCAGCGCGGCGAGCAGGGCGCGCTGCTGGGGAGAGCCGGTGGGCAGCGTCTCCTCCCCGCGCCAGGCGCGCACGGGCCCGAGGACAGCGAAGCGCAGCGCGGCCGTACCGGGGCTCCGCTGCTCCGGTACGCGCGGTACACCGTCCATGCAGTCCCCCTAGGCTTCCTGAGCAACGAGGTCAGTTTGCCTTGTTCATGCCGACCTCGTCAGCCGTGGGAGACGCCGATCACAGGTCCCTCACGGGCTCTCCCGCCGTCGCGGACCTCCGCGCCGGGCCGCGCGCCCGCCCGCCGGGGCCCTCCCGGCGGAACGGCGCGGGCGGGTGGCGGCCACGGGGGAGCGCTCCCGTCCGCGCACCGACGGGACGGCTGTCATCGCCTGCGCGGAGACGGGTCATTGGGGACCGGGGGCGTCAACTCGACTACGTAGGCAGAGGACTGACGGTGCGACATCCATGGACGCGGGGTCGCGGGCCCCGTCCCCCGGCGGTCGCTCCCGCCGTGCCGCGGGGACTCCGCGTCCCGCCTCCCGGCCCGCGACCCGGCCGGGTGCCCCGCTCGTATGCTCGACGAATGACGACTTCCGTGAATTCCGGGAACGGGCCCGCAGATTCCTCCGGCCCCACCGAGAACTCCATGCGTCGCGCCCTCAGGCGCGCCCGGGACGGTGTCGCCCTCGACACGGCCGAGGCCGCGGTGCTGCTCCGGGCGCGCGGCGAGCACCTGGCCGATCTGACCGCCTCCGCCGCCCGGGTCCGGGACGCCGGCCTGGAGGCGGCGGGACGGCCGGGCGTCATCACCTACTCGAAGAGCGTCTTCATCCCCCTCACCCGGCTCTGCCGGGACACCTGCCACTACTGCACCTTCGTCACCGTCCCCGGCAAGCTGCGCCGCGCGGGACACGGGATGTTCCTCTCCCCGGACGAGGTCCTCGGCATCGCCCGCAAGGGCGCCGCGCTCGGCTGCAAGGAAGCCCTGATCACCCTCGGCGACAAGCCCGAGGACCGCTGGCCCGAGGCCCGCGAATGGCTCGACGCCCACGGCTACGACGACACCATCGCCTATGTGCGGGCCGTCTCCATCCGCGTCCTGGAGGAGACCGGCCTGCTGCCGCACCTCAACCCGGGCGTCCTGACCTGGACCGACTTCCAGCGCCTCAAGCCGGTCGCCCCCTCCATGGGCATGATGCTGGAGACCACCGCCACCCGCCTCTGGTCCGAGCCCGGCGGTCCCCACCACGGCTCCCCCGACAAGGAACCCGCCGTGCGGCTGCGGGTGCTGGAGGACGCCGGGCGCTCCTCCGTCCCCTTCACCTCCGGCATCCTCATCGGCATCGGCGAGACCCCCGAGGAGCGCGCCGAGTCCCTGTTCGCGCTGCGCCGGATCGCCCGCGCCCACCACGGCGTCCAGGAACTCATCATCCAGAACTTCCGCGCCAAGCCGGACACCGCGATGCGGGGCATGCCGGACGCGCAACTGGACGAACTGGTCGCCGCGGTGGCCGTCGCCCGGCTCATCATGGGCCCCTCCGCCTGCCTCCAGGCCCCGCCCAACCTCGTCGACTCCGAGTACGAGCGGCTGATCGGCGCCGGCATCGACGACTGGGGCGGCGTCTCCCCCCTCACCATCGACCACGTCAACCCCGAGCGCCCCTGGCCCCGGATCGAGGAACTCGCCGCCAGGTCCCGCGCGGCCGGCTTCGCGCTGCGCGAACGGCTCTGCGTCTACCCGGAGTTCGTGCGGCGCGGCGAGCCGTGGCTCGACCCGAGGCTGCGCCCCCACGTGGCCGCGCTGGCCGACCCGGAGACGGGCCTGGCCCGCCCGGACGCCGTGGTCGTCGGGCGCCCCTGGCAGGAGCCCGACGAGGTCTTCACCGCCACCGGCCGCACCGACCTGCACACCGCCATCGACACCGAGGGCCGCACCGGGGACCGCCGCGAGGACTTCGACGAGGTCTACGGCGACTGGGCGGCCCTGCGCGAGGCCGCCGCCCCCGGCATGGTCCCCGAACGCCTCGGCACCGATGTGCGCGGCGCCCTGGCCACGGCCGCCGACGACCCGCGGCGGCTCACCGACGACGAGGCGCTGGCGCTGCTGCACGCCGACGGCCCCGCCCTGGACGCCCTGTGCCGGATCGCCGACGACGTGCGCGCCGCGGCGGCCGGGGACGACGTCACCTACATCGTGACGCGGAACATCAACTTCACCAACGTCTGCTACACCGGCTGCCGCTTCTGCGCCTTCGCCCAGCGCCGCACCGACGCCGACGCCTTCACCCTCTCCCTCGACCAGATCGCGGACCGCGCCCAGCAGGCGTGGGAGGTGGGCGCCGTGGAGGTCTGCATGCAGGGCGGCATCCACCCGGACCTGCCCGGCACGGCGTACTTCGACATCGTGCGCGCGGTGAAGGCCCGCGTCCCCGGCATCCATGTGCACGCCTTCTCCCCCATGGAGGTCGTCAACGGCGCGACCCGCACCGGGCTCTCCGTCCGCGAGTGGCTGACCGCGGCGAAGGAGGCCGGACTGGACTCCATCCCCGGGACGGCGGCCGAGATCCTGGACGACGAGGTCCGCTGGGTCCTGACCAAGGGCAAGCTGCCCGCCGCCACCTGGACGGAGGTCGTGGAGACCGCCCACGAGCTGGGCATCCGCTCCTCGTCCACGATGATGTACGGCCATGTCGACCAGCCCCGGCACTGGCTCGGCCATCTGCGCACCCTCGCGGGCATCCAGCGGCGCACCGGCGGCTTCACCGAGTTCGTCACCCTGCCCTTCATCCACACCAACGCCCCGGTCTACCTGGCGGGCATCGCGCGCCCCGGCCCCACCGCCCGGGACAACCGCGCGGTCACGGCCATGGCCCGGCTGCTGCTGCACCCCTGGGTGCCCAACATCCAGACGAGCTGGGTCAAACTGGGCGCCGAGGGGGCCGCGGAGATGCTCCGCTCGGGCGCGAACGACCTCGGTGGGACGCTGATGGAGGAGACGATCTCGCGCATGGCGGGCTCGTCCTACGGCTCCTACAAGTCGGTCCGGGACCTGATCGGCATCGCGGAATCGGCGGGCCGCCCGGCGAGGCCGCGCACCACCCTCTACGGCGAGGTCCCCGAGGAGCGCCGCCGCGTCGCCGCCGCCTCGGACGGGCATCTGCCGAGGCTGCTGCCGGTGCTGGACTGAGGGCACGGCCGGGAGCGCCGGGCACGCCGCCGGGCCGGGAGCGCCGGGCCCGGGGCGGGTCCGGGGCAGCGGGGACGCCGCCCCGGACCCGCCGCCCGGCCGGGGTGCCCGGCCGCGGGCCGCGCGGCCGGAACCGGGAAGCCGGGGCCGGGGGCGGTGTCCCGGCGGGCACGGGGAGCGGGGGTCCCGTCCCAGTAGGATGATCCGACCCCGAGTCCTTCGGGGATGTCGTAGCTGAGGAGATGCGTGCCCGTGCCTGCCCGACTTCCCTCGTGGGCCTGGGTCTCCGGACTGACCGTGGGGGCGGTGGCGGCGGTGGGCTTCCTGGCCGTCAAGGCGGACCAGGGCCCGCACCCCACCGCCCCGGTCGCCAAGCCCCGCCCGGCGGCCTCGGCGGGCGCGCACCCCGCCCCCAAGGAGACGGCCCCGCCCCCCGCCCCGGACGGTTCCGGAAGCGGACGGCGCATCGTCTACTCGCTGGCGCAGGACCGGGTCTGGCTGATCGACGCCAGCGACACCCCGCGCCACTCCTTCGCCGTCTGGCCGGGCACCGTCGACCCCGGCCCCGGCACGTACCGGATCAGCACCCGTCGCGAGGAGCCCACGACGGGCTCCGACGGCGTCCGAATAGAGCAGATCCTCTACTTCGCCCAGCGGAACGGCGTCTGGGTGGCCTTCTCCAACGCCGTCGACGGCTCCTCGCCCCCGCCCTCCGCCGAGGGCCGCACGACCGGCGGCATCCGCCTCCCGAAGAAGGCGGGCGACGCCCTCTGGGCCTTCGGCACCCAGGGCACGACGGTCACGGTCGTCGCGTAGCGGGCCCGGCGGACACCAGCCGCCCCGGCCCGCGTACGCCCGGACCCGCTCCGGCCGCGACCCGGCCGACGGGTCCGTCAGTCCGCGTGGCCGCCGGCGAACCCGAGGAACCCGGTCCAGGACGCGTCTGTGAAGGAGAGGCGCGCCGTGTCGGGGATCTTGGAGTCGCGGACGTGGACCGCCGTGTCGGCCATGGCGACCTCGACGCACTCCGGGCCGTCGTTGCTGCTGTAGCTGCTCTTGAACCACTCCAGGGCGGGGGTCATGTCTCTTCTCCCAGGACTTTCTCGATGAAGGTCAGTGACTCGCGGGGGGTGAGGGCCTGCGCCCGGATCATTCCATAGCGCATTTCGAGGATCTGCACGTTCCGGGGATCGCTCACGTGCCGACTGTGCAACTGGGCCTCCACGTGCCCGAGCGTCTTGCCGGCTCGGAGCTTGAGAAGCTGGAAAGGGCCTGCCATCCCCGCGTGGTCCTCGCGATCCGTCGGCATCACCTGGATCTCCACGTGCCTCAACCCCCCGATCTCCAGCAGGTGTTCGAGCTGCTGCCGTAGCACCATTCTTCCCCCGAGCGGCCTGCGCAGCGTCACCTCTTCCTGGACAAAGGTGAGCATCGGACGGGGGGTGCGGTCGAAGACGGCCTTGCGGGCCATCCGCGCGGCGACGTGGTTGTCGACCTCCTCCTCCGTGAACGCCGGCCGCCGCATCGCGTACAACGCGCGTGCGTAGTCCGGTGTCTGCAAGAGACCATGGATGTGGTGCCCCGCATAGGCGCCGAGTTCGACCGCCTCGGCCTCCAGCTTGGCCTGGTCTCGGACCTTCTTCGGGTAGTGGGCCTCCTCCACGTCCTTCTTCATCGCCGAGAGCATCCCGCCCGCGCGCAGCACCTCGTCCGCCGCGTCCAGGAAGTCCGGCTTCGGGATGCGCCGGCCGCGCTCGACGGCCGAGACCATGTCGCCGCCGTAGCCGATCCGGGCGCCCAGGGCCGGCTGGTTCATGCCCGCCGCCTCGCGCCACAGCTTGATCTGCCGGCCGACCGTCCGCAGTACGGCCGCGGCCTCCTCGTCCTCCATGCCTGCCTCCCCGGGGCGCCCGCCCCGCGACCACGGTGGGCACCCGTGCGGTGACGCCTGGTACCGGGGTCCTGGCCGCTCAGCGTAGGACCGGCGGGCGGCGCCGGGGGCGGGAGCCGGAAATCCGGCCCCCTCGGGGTGAACCCCGGGAACGGAGCGCGCCGCGGGCCCCCGGCCGGGCGCCGTCACCTGTCGTGCGGCGGGACGGTGCGCGGGCGCCACGGATTCGCCACATTCTCCCCCCTGAATCCGCCGTCCCCGGTCGATTACAGTGCTCGCGTCGCACGTACGCGCGGTGCCTCGGGGAGGTCAGGTGGGCACGACAGCCGGGGCCGCCGTATGGGGGCGTGCCGAGCAGCAGGACTTCCGCAGCCGGGTGCGCGGGACGCTGCTCGGGGCGGCCCTCGGGGACGCGCTCGGGGCGCCCGTCGACCGCATGGACCTCGACGGCATCCGGGAGGCGCACGGCCCCGAGGGACCGGCGGGCCCGGTCGCCCCCGCCCACGGGAGGCGCGGCGCGGTCACCCACCTCACCCAGCTCACCCTGTTCTCCGTAGACGGCCTGATCCGCGCCCAGGTGCGGCGCGACACCGGCGCCTGGCACCCCCCGACCGACCTGCACCGGGCGTACCGGCGCTGGATCGCCACCCAGCACGACTGGGGCCCCGACGAGCGGCGCGAGGACGACGGCTGGCTGGCCCGCGAGGAGTGGCTCTACGCCCGCCGGGACGCGCCGCGCTGCCTGCTGCTGGGCTTCGGCGACCGGACGATGGGCACCCCGGACGCCCCCCGGAACCCGGGGGAGCGGGGACCGGAGGCCGCGGCCCGCTCCGCGCCGTTCGGACTGCTGGTCGGCTGGGAGCCCCATCTGGTGGTGCAGCTCGCCGTGGAGTGCGCGGTGCAGACCCACGGCCATCCCGCCGGATACCTCGCGGCGGGCGCGTACGCGGTGGTGGTGCACGGGCTGGCGCGCGGCGACAGCCCGGACGGGGCCGTGCGGCGGGCCCTCGCCCTGCTGGCCGCCCGCACCGGCCACGAACCCGTGTCGGACGCCCTCCAGCGGGCCCTGGGGGCGGTGCGCCAGGGGCTGCCGACCCCCGGGCGGGTGGCGGAGCTGGCCGGTGAGGGCACCGCGCACGGGCTGGTCGCCGCCGCCGTGTACTGCGCCCTCGTCGGCGAGGACGTCCGCCACGGGCTGCGGCTCGCCGTCAACCACGACGGGCCCTCCGCCGCCACCGGCGCCCTGACCGGCGGCCTGCTCGGCGCCCTGCACGGCGAGACGGCCCTGCCCCCGGCCTGGCTGGCCGAGCTGGAGGGCCGCCCGACGATCCTGGAACTGGCCGACGACTTCGCCATGGAGATGACCCAGGGCCCGGCCCTGCACGGCCCGGCCGGCTCCTCCCCGGGCTGGCTCACCCGCTACCCGAGGGCCTGAAACCGCCGCCCGGGTGTCCCGAGGGCCCGGGCCCGCCCGCGGGCCTCCCGCCTACTTCAGCTCGTCCGGGCAGGGCGTGCCGCGCGGCACGGTGTACGGCGCGGCCAGGCGGTAGGTGCCCGCCTCCGGCGCGAGCAGCGTCGTCCACTTGTCGCCCTCGGCGGTCTCCTCCGTCTCCATGAGGCAGCCGTCGACGTTGTCGAAGGTCTTCGGGGTGCCCTCGGGCGCGTTCCGGGACTCCTCCGTCTCCTGCGGCGGCTGGAGCTTCTTGCCGTCCGGCCCGACGAGGCTCAGCCACGGCGAGTACGGCAGCCGGACCAGGATGCGGCCCGGCTCCCGCACGTCGATGGTCCACTCGCCCTGCTCCGCGCGGCGCACCTCGGCGTCCGGCTCGGCCAGCGGGGTCGGGTCGGTCACCCGGAAGAGCTGCCAGTTGGCGTCGCCCCAGATCTGCTGGAGGTACGGCAGCCCGCGCTGCACCAGCTCCCGCTCGCGCTGGCCGCCGTCCCCGTCCGGCTCGCCCTTGGGCAGCACCACGAAGCGCACCGCCCAGCGGCGCAGCCAGTCGTGGTAGTTCGCCGAGTTGAGGGTGTCGTCGTAGAAGAGGGGGTTGCGCTCCATGTCGGCCTGGCGGTTCCAGCCCCGGGCCAGGTTCACGTACGGCGCCAGCGCGGAGGCCTCGCGGTGCGAGCGGGCCGGGACGACCTCCACCCGGCCCTGGGCGGCGCCGACCCCCTGCAACTCGTTGACCAGCGGTGCCAGCTCGCGCGCCCAGGAGGCGGCCGGGGTGGTGTGCACCACGTCGTCGACGGACTTGTAGCCGATCCAGACGCCGAAGCCGACCAGCGCCAGCACCGTCGCGTACCACTTGCGCGAGCGGGGCACCGTGAACGGCAGCGCCGCCGCCAGCGCCACCCCGGCGAACAGCATCGCCAGCCGGGTGATGTTGGAGCCGATCTGGGAGCTGATCAGCCAGACCAGCAGCACGCCCAGCCCGTACACCGCCGAGGTGATGCGCACCGTCCACCAGGAGGACGGCACCAGCGCGAGGACCAGCCCCGCGTAGAGCAGCGGCAGGGCCGCCGAGGCGAAGGACATGGGCTGGGTGCCGGAGAAGGGGAACAGCCACGACGACAGGGCGACCACCGCGGCGGGCGCCAGTCCCAGGGCCCAGGCGCCGGGGCGGCGCTTCTGCAGGAACAGGGCCACCGCGACCAGGCCCACGAAGAGGCCGGACACCGGCGAGGCCATCGTGGACAGCGCGGCCAGCGGCGCCGCGCACAGCGCCTTCGCCCAGCGCTTGTGGCGCCAGCGGTACGGCCAGCAGAACACCGCCGCGACCGCGGCCAGCGCGAACATCATGCCCAGGCCGAAGGTGACCCGGCCCGAGACCGCGTTGCCCATCAGCCCGAACAGGCCGGCCAGCGTCGCCCACAGCGGATTGCGCACCACCCGGCCGCGGATCAGGATCATCGTCAGCAGCCCGGCCGACAGGGTCCCCGCGATCATCATCGTGGTGCGGACGCCGAGCAGCGACATCAGATACGGCGACACCACGCTGTACGAGACCGGGTGCATGCCGCCGTACCAGGCCAGGTTGTACGCCGAGTCCGGGTGGCGGCCGACGAACTCCGCCCACGCGTCCTGCGCGGCGAGGTCGCCGCCGCTGTTCGCGAAGGTGAAGAACCAGACGATGTGGAGGATCCCGGCCAGGGCGGTGACGGACAGCACGGGGTGGCGCAGCATGCGCGCGCGCACGGCCAGGACGGCCGCGGTCGCCCGCCGGGGGGCGACGGGGCGGGAGCCGGGGTCGCCGGGGGTCCCGGAAGTCCCGGGGGCTCCGGCGGCCGCGGTGCCGATGCCGGCGGTGGTGTCGGTGGCGGTGCCGGCAGGGGCGGTGCCGGGGCCGGTGGCGCCCGGTCCGGTCGCGGTGGTTCCGGAACCCGCGGCGGCGGGTGTCGCGGAGGGCACGGGGGACGCCCCCGTCACCGGGTCCGCCGGGTCCGCGCCCGCCTCGCCGGGGCTCACGTGAGCGGCGCCGTCGTCGTCAGCGGCACGGGCGCTCCCGCGGGGTCCTGGCACGCGGGGACGCGGGCCGCCCCGCTGGCCCGGTTCGGCGTCGTCGGCATGTGTCGGCTCCGCAGTGGCCACCTGAAGGCACTCCCGTGATCCTGTCTCCGCTGTCCGGCCGCGTCCCGTCCCGTGGTGCTCATGTCCCCGTTCCCCGGGAGGGCGGCCCGCACCGTCTCGTGACGCTAGCACGCACCCCCGGGGCGCCGCCTTCCCGTTCACGGGCGGCCCCCGGGCGCGCGTACCCGGTCAGCCGACCCGGGTCAGCTTGTCCGTGAAGGACGGTTCGACGAGATCCCGCTCCAGCGCCACCGGCACCTTGACCGCGCCCTTGGTGCCGTCGCCGACAGTGAGCGTGCCGACCTTGGTCCCGGCGGGCGCGCTGTGCGGCACCTCGTCCGCCGTGAACGTCAGCTCCACCGTCAGCCCGGCCCAGCCGACGGCCTTGACGTCCTTGGTGGCGATGACGGGAGTACGGCCGCCGAGGCCGTCGTCGACGTATCCGACGACCGCGCCCTTCCTCAGGATCGTCGACGACCGCAGCGCGTCCTGCGCGGCCCGGATCAGCACGTCGCTGGAGGTGAGCGCGGCGCTCAGGATGGTGTTGTCCTTCCCGCCGCGGGGCTGGCGCACCACGGCGCCCACGATGGTCCGCGTCTCACCGCCGACCTCCTGCTTCGCGGCGAAGAGGAGGTTGCCGAGCGCGGAGGTGGTGGTGCCGGTCTTGATCCCGACGACGCCGTCGTGGCCGGCCAGCTGGTTCCAGTTGGGGTGGTTGACGCCCTTGTAGTCGTCGTACGACATCATCGTGGCGACCTCGCGGAAGGCGGGCGACTTCATCGCGGCCTTGCCCAGCTTGACCTGGTCCACAGCCGTGCTCACCGTCGTGTCGTTCAGGCCCGACGGGTCGGTGTACGTGGTGTCGGTCATGCCGAGGTCCTTCGCGGCGGCGTTCATCTTCTCCACGAACGCCTCCTCCGATCCGGCGTCCCAGCGGGCCAGCAGCCTGGCCACGTTGTTCGCCGACGCGATCAGGATGGCCTCCAGGGCCTCGCGCTGGGAGATCTCGTCGCCCCGGTAGACGTGGACCGTGGACTCGTCCTTGACCCCCGCCTGGTCCTGGGCCGCCTGGTCGATCCCGATCATCGGGCCGGCGGCGCCGCTCTTGAGCGGATGGTCGCGCAGCACGACGTACGCGGTCATGACCTTGGCGACACTGGCGATCGGCACGGCCTTCTGCTCGCCGGACGAGCCGAACGTCCCGATGCCCTCCACATCCAGCGCGGCCTGTCCGCTGGAGGGCCACGGGATCTCCGGCTTGCCGCCCTCGAAGGTGAAGCTGTCCTGTGCGGTGAGGTCGAGCGCGGGGGCGGGCAGCGGTCGCATGGACTGCACCACCCCGAGGACGATCACCAGCAGCAGAACCACCGGCGTCCAGATCTTGACCCGGCGCACGGTCGTGCGCAGCGGGGTCTCCGGGGGCGGTGGCGTGTTCGTCAGCTCCGCCAGCAGGTCCAGCGGCGGCTTCGGCGGCATCGGCTGCTGCCGGGTGTGCTCCGCGCCGGGCCCCGGCAGGGCCGTGGTGGGGCCGCCATGGGGCCCCTGCGGCCGCTGGGGCGCCTGGGGCGCGCCGAACGGACCGACGGGGTGTCCGGGGCCGAACGGGGGCGTGGAGGGGCGCTGGGTGGCCGGGTCGTCCTTGAGCGCGACGAACCGGCTGCCGCGGTCGCCGCCCGGCGCGGGCCTCCGCCCGGCCCCGGGCTCGTCCGGTCCGGTGCCGTCGGTCCCCGGCTCCCCGGCCGTCCTGCCGAGGTCGCCGATCTTCAGCGTGGTCGTCGGCTGGTCGACGGAGGGCCGGGAGGGCCGCAGGGTCTTGAAGACGGCGGTGGGCCGGTCGACGTGGCGGTCGCCGGTGCCCGGGGCGTCGGCGGTGGCGTCGTCGGCCTCGTCCCCACCGTCGGCGTCGGCGTCGGTGTCGTCGGCGTCGTCGGCGGTCCGGGGGCCGGTGCCCTCGGCGGGGCCGGGGGCTCCGGGGGTCCGCGCGCTCCCGGTGGTCCCGGCGCTCCCGCCCTCGCCGTCGGTGCCGGTGTCTGCGTCGGCGTCCTCGCCGGTGCCGGCCGTGGCCCCGTCGGAGGGGGCCGGCCTCTTGTCGGCCGTGGACACCCATGCCGCGACGGCCTCGCGCAGCCGCACGTCACCGGTGCCGCCGGAGGCGTTCCCCGGCGTCGCGGGGGGTCCGTCCTGGGCGCCACCCTCGTCGCCCCCGTCGGCGCGGTCGGCGTTCCGCCCGTCGGCGGGGCCGTCGGCGGCCGGGGGCGTGCCGTCGGTGTCGTCCCGGTCGTCGGCGGCCGTGTCCTTCGCGGGCGCGCTCCCGGCGGGCGTGTCGTCGGCGGGGGCGTTCCCGGTGGCGGGCGCCACGGCGGAGCCGCCCCGCGTGTCCCGGGCGGTCCCGGCGCCGTCGGAGGCCGGCGGTGCCTCCGCGCGGGCCTTCGTACCGGCCTCCGTCTCCGCGTCGGCCTCCGCCTCCGGCTTCGCGCCGGGCCCGTCGGCCCGGTCCCCGGCACCGCGCGCGTCGCCGTCGGTGCCGTCGGTGCCGTTGGCGCTGGCCGCGTCGTCGCGGCCCGCGTTCCCGCCCGTCCGCCTGTCCGCCGTGGACACCCACGCGGCCACGGCGTCGCGGAGGGAGCCCTCGCTCCGCGGCTCCCGGGCCGGACCACCGGAACCGTCCGAGCCGCCACGGGCGGCACCCGGCTCCGGGTCCGGCACGGTCGCCTCCGCCGGGTCCGGCGCGGACGCCGCCCCGGCCTCCGGCTTCGCCGCAGCCTCCGGCTCCGCCGCGGCCTCCGGCTTGCCGGCGGTCCCGGCCCCGGAACCGGTCCCGGACCCGTCCTCGGCCGCCGGGACGTCCGCCCCGTCCCCGTCCTCCGCCTCGCGGTCCTCCGCCTCGCGGTCCTCCGCCTCGCGCACGGACAGCACCCGCGTGCCGGTGTCCACGCCGCCGTGCGTCCCGGCGGACGCCGACGACTCCCCGTCGGTCCCGCGCGCCACGGCGGAACGGGGGTCGCCCGCCCCGCCCGCTCCGTTCCTCGCCCCGGGAACCGGACCCGCGCTCTCCGACGCCGTCTCCTCAGGCGTACCGCGCTGCTTCGACCTCTCGGGGGACTCGCCCGCCACCGATGCCTCCTCCATGCGCCGCACGACCCGCGTGCGGTAACGAACCATGTACCAGTGTCATGTGTAAGGGGGGAACCCACGCCGAAGACGAGAACGACATACCTACTGGTTCCACTACGAACCGGTCACGCACCCTCGACAGACCAATGTGAGAGGGGTCACCCTGTCATTCATCCACGCGGGGAGGCATGGATGGGCAGGAGCCGCAGAACACTTCCGGAGGAGCTTCTGCTGCTGGCGTTGGACCCGGCCACGGGTACCACCGCGCAGCCGCAGTCGCTCGATCTGGGTCTGGCCGGAGCACAGCTGGTGGAGCTGGCGCTGGCCGGACGGATAGCCCCAGACGGGGATCGTATCGCCGTGGTCGTGCCACGGCCGACTGGAGATCCGACACTCGACTGCGCGTTGGAACTGCTGCGAAGGCGCGGCGCTCCCGTACGGGCGGTCAACTGGATAGGCGGGCCCCGGCTGGGGTTGCGCCAGACCTACCTCTCGCATCTGGAACGGTGCGGCATGGTGCATGCCGTCGAGGGCCAGATGTGCGGGGTGCTGCCGACGACTCGCTACCAGGCGACGGACACGGCGATCAGCCGGGAGATCAGGTCCCGGCTGGACTCGGCGATCCGCACCGGTGTACCACCGGACCCGCGGACCGCGGCGCTCGCCGCGCTGGCCCACGCGGTCGGCCTCGGCAAGCACCTCTACCCGGGCAACGAGGGACGTTCGTCGCGCTCCCGCTTGCGGGACCTCATCCGGCACGACCCCATGGGCGGCCTGGTGGCGCACGCGGTGATGGACGTCCAGAACGGCGCGGCGGTCCAGCCGCGCCGGGGCCCGGCGGCCACCGGCCGGCAGGCCGCGGCGGGCAGGCCCGTCGCGGAGCCGGCCCGAGGGGTTCCGGCGCAGCCGCGCCACGGGTCCATGGCGCGTGCCGTGGCCCACTGAACCCCCGGACCACCACGGCGGCCCACCGCGCCGCACCACGGCCGCGGTGACCGCACCGCACCCGAACCGCCCGCGGGCGCCCCGCCCGTCGGCGTACCACCGCAGTACCGAACCGCCGCACCACCAGTCCCCCGGCACCCGGTGACGGGAGCCGCAGAACCGCGCGGGGCGGCGGAACCGACCGGCCTCCGGACCCCCGGACCCGGTGAAACGGTTCCGCCGTCCCGCGCGGCCGTACCCGCCCGGCGGCGTGTCCGCCGCGCGGGGGCGGCGCTCCCGGGGCGGCGCGGCCCGCCGCAACGGCGGCGGAACCCACGGAGAGGAGTGGCCGACCGAACTGGCGTGTACGCGGGGCACATCGGCCGTTCGGCAGCGGTGGGCCGCACCTTGGTGGCAGTCTGCTCAGCAGCAGATACGCAAAGTGGCAAAGATGAGTCACGCAGCCGGAGGTGCACGTTCCGTGGCGTCCCATGTCAATCCCACCGTCAGAAGGCGCCGGCTGGGCCAGGAGCTGCGCAGGCTCCGCGAGCTCAAGGGCATGACGGCGGAGGAGGTGGCGGACCGGCTGCTGGTCTCGCAGTCCAAGATCAGCCGCCTGGAGAACGGGCGGCGCAGCATCAGCCAGCGCGACGTGCGCGACCTGTGCAACGTCTACGAGGTCGAGGACCAGCGCGTCGTCGACTCGCTGATGCAGATGGCCAAGGACTCCCGCCAGCAGGGCTGGTGGCACGCCTTCGGCGACATCCCGTACAGCGTCTACATCGGCCTGGAGACCGACGCCGAGTCGCTGCGCACCTACGAGCCCCAGATCATCACCGGCCTGCTGCAGACCCGCTCGTACGCCGAGGCGCTGATCCAGGGCGCGTTGCCGGAGACCGTGGTCGCGGACATCGAGAAGCGCATCCAGGTGCGCATACGGCGCCAGGAGCGCGTCTCCGCCGACAGCAACCCGCTCCGGCTGTGGGTGGTCCTCGACGAGTCGGCGCTGCGCCGCGTGGTCGGCAGCCGCCAGGTCATGCGCGAACAGCTGGAGTACGTCGCGGAGATGTCGCAGCTCCCGCACATCACGGTGCAGGTGCTCCCGTTCGACGTCGGGGCGCATCCCGGGGTCAACGGCCAGTACTCCATCCTGGAGTTCGCGGACACCGCCGACTCCAGCGTGGTCTACATCGAGGGCGTCACCAGCGACCTGTACCTGGAGAAGGCGCAGGACGTGCAGAAGTACACGGTGATGTACGAGCACCTGAGGGCGCAGGCGCTGAACGTCGAGCAGTCGCGCCGGCTCGTCGAGCAGATGGCGAAGGAGTACGCGCGCTGACCCTCCCCGGCGGGCCCGCGCCCGCCGTCCGCACCGCACCGGGGCCTCGGCGCCACCCTCCGTACGGGAGGGGGCCGGGGCCCGTTCCGCGTGCCGGGAGCGGCTCCCGGGTCCGGTGGGGCCGGGGTGACGGCGGCGGGATGGTACACCCCGGGCCGGTCGTACTGGAAGGCCGGCTTGGTATATGCCATCCGGTCGGGTGAATGACTCCTCCGGTTGGCGGGGTCTGCGAGTAGCGTCCCTCACACCAGCGATCACACGACGTTGGCGTGAACCGTGCCGTCGCCGCCCGGCGGACCGCGGCGCGGCGACCCACTTCAGAGACTCGCCAGAGGAGCAGACATGGCAATTCTTCAGGGCGCCCAGGAATCGTGGATCAAGTCCTCCCACTCCGGGGGCAACGGCGCGTGCGTCGAGGTCAGGTCCCCGGTCGTGGCGGCACTCTCCGTCCGTGACTCCAAGGTCACCGACGGCCCCGTGCTGGCCTTCCCCGCCGGGGCGTGGAACACCTTCGTGGCCTCGGTCAAGGCGTAACCCCGGTCCCACGTGACGCCGGTGCGCCCGACCCGCCGGTGTCCGCGCCACCCGGTGCGGCACCACCGGTACCCGTACCTCCGGCGCCGTCGGGCGGTGCCCTCCCGGCCGGTGCGCCGACCTTGCCGGGAGGGCTCCGCCGGGCCGCCGTTCCCGGACTCTTCGGGGGTCTGCCGCCAGGGCCCGTCCGGCAATTCCCTTCTGCCTCACGGCGCCATGCACGCACTCTCGACGCACCGGCCCCAGCCCCGAGTACGTCCGGCACGAAGGCCCGGGGTCTGCGCGCCGAGAGCACGCACCTGACGCCGCACGACCGCCCTACGGGCGACGACGGCAATGGTCGGACAGGCCCTGGGACCCGGCCCGTGCGCGCGTCGGCGGTGGTGCCGTGACGCGTCGGCGCCTCGCGTCGACCCCGTCCCCGGCCGCCCGCTCGTGCGGGCACCCGGCCGGGCCCGTGCCGGTACCGCCCCGTCCGGGTTTCCCGGAACGCCCCGCGTCCCGGGAAACCCGGGCGCCCGCCGGGATCGCGGGGCGGCCCTCAGCGCACGGGGAACGCCACGTCGCACACCGGGTCGTCGGGGCCCGCCGCGTCCCAGTCCGCGAAGTACACCTCGCGGCACGGCCCGTCCACCGACAGGCCCCGTACGGCGACCCACTGCTCCACGGCCTCGAAGGCGGCCGCCAGCCGGGGGTGCGCCACCTCGGCCCGGGTGATCCTGGTGTACGCCAGCCGCCGCGCCGGTTCCACCCGGACCCGGACGGCCGTGCCCCGGTCCCGGCCCCGTTCCGCCGCCCACGCCCGCGCCGCCGCCGCGTCCGCCACGGGCACGCAGCACTCCGCCGGGCCGTCGCTCTCCGCCGACACCTCGGAGTGGTAGACGACGAACGGCGCCCCCGCCACCCCGCCGCAGTCGCGGGCCGCCTCCTCCAGCCGGCCCAGCGAGGCGCCGATCCACGCGGGCAGTCCGTCCACCAGCGTGTGCCGCGTCTCGGTGAGCACCACCCGCTCGGGGACCTCCACCGTCGCGACCGCGAACTCCGCTTCCGTTCCAAACCCGTTCATCCCGGGCTCCCTTCCCGACAGCCGTCCGCGGAGGTGCGCGGCGAGCGTGCGCCGGCCGGCGAACCTGGCCTCCGCCGCCGCCCAGTGGGCGTCCAGCAGCGCCACCGCCGCCGGGCCCCCGGCCCGCAGCAGCTCGCCGATCCGGGCCAGCGGCATGTCGAGCTGCCGCAACAGCGCCACCAGCCGGGCCCGTTCGACCTGGCCCGCGCGGTAGTAGCGGTAGCCGGTGGTCTCGTCGACCCGGTCCGGCACCAGCAGCCCCAGCCGGTCGTACAGCCGCAGCGCCTTGGGCGACAGCCGGGCCCGCGCGGCGAACGCCCCGATGGTCAGGGTCTCCTCGGCGGGCGGGGTCCCCCCGCCGCCGTCCGTGCCGCCGTGCGCGCCGTCACCCATGCCGTGCTCCGCCCGCCCTTCCCGCCGTGCCGGCCTCCGCCGCCGGGCGGCCTGTTCCGCCCGGCGACGACGAGGCTCGGGCCTGCCCCAGGGGCAAGGTCAACCTCCCGGGACCGTCAGGCCCCCAGCAGCCCCTCCACGGCGGCCACCAGCTCGGCCGCCTCCGGCTCGGTGCGCGGCGAGAACCGCCCGGCGACCCGGCCGTCCCGCCCGATCAGGAACTTCTCGAAGTTCCAGCGGACGTCCCCGGTGTGCCCCTCGGCGTCGGCGTGGCCGACGAGGCGGTCGTACAGCGGGTGCCGCTCCTCGCCGTTGACGTCCACCTTCTCCGTCATCGGGAACGTCACCCCGTACGTCGCCGAGCAGAAGTCCGCGATCTCCCCGGCGCTGCCCGGCTCCTGGCCCATGAACTGGTTGCACGGCACGCCCAGCACCGTGAACCCCCGCGCCGCGTACCGCTCGTGCAGCCGCTCCAGTCCCGCGTACTGCGGGGTGAGGCCGCACTTGGAGGCCACGTTGACCACCAGCACGACCCGCCCCGCGTACTGCGGGAGGTCCGCGCCGCCTCCCTGGAGGGCGTCGATCGGGACGCCGAGGGGGGAGTGCGCGTCGCCGGGTACCGCGTTCCGCTCGTTCTCTGAGGTCGTCATGGTCGGATGCTAGGGCCTCCCCCGGGTCCCCGCCGCGATCGGGGTGGTGCGTTCCGGCCGGTCCGGGCGGGGCCGTCCCAGCGCGGGGCCGGGTGCGCGGGGGAGGGGCTGAGGAGGCGGCGGCGCGGGGCGTCGACGGGGACGGGGAGTGCTCAGGGGGTGCGGGCGCCGGGCCGGGGGTGCGCCGGGCACGTGAGCACCCCGGGGTGCGGGCGCCGGGGCGGGGAGTGCCCCGGAGGTGCGGGCGACGGGCTCCGCGGCCACGCTCCGCGGGCGGTCCGGCGCGGTCCGGCGCGGTGCGGTGGGAGGGGCCGGGGCGGCTGGCCCGTGCCGTGCGCCGGGCCCCGGAGGCGGCCGGGTACTCGGGGTGGACCTGAGTACCCGGACTCAGGCCGCCGCCCCGCCGCGCGGCGACCCTGGACCCATGCGTGAAACCCTGCGGAATCCCGCCTCCCAGCTCCTGTCCGCCCTCGTGCTGGCCGGGTTCGCGGCCTCGATGTGGGCCGCCTGGCTGGGCTGGGACCAGCGGCACGACGTCCGTCCCGACGGCACCGTGTCCGGTCCGTACGAGCCCTGGCAGGTCGTCGGGCTCGCCCTGAGCCTCCTGCCCCCGCTGGCCTGGGCCGCCGCGCGCCGCCTCGCCCCGGCGGCCGTGCTGGGCCCTCCGGCCGGACTGGCCCTCGCCGCCTCCTACGACTGGTCGGACGACTCCAGCGGCCTCTTCGCCCTCGGCGTCGGCATGGTCGCCGTGGGCAGCCTCCTCGGCTGCGGGTTCGCCACGACGGTGATCCACGCGGCGCTGAGCAGGCGGACGGCCTGCGGCCACGGTCACTGACGCCAGGGCGGGGCCACCGGTACGGGGCCGGCGTCGCCACCGGCGCGAGGCCGGGCGGAGCCACGGGCACGGGCCGGGCGTCGCCACCGGTACGGACCCCGGGCGCGGCCGTCGGCACAGGCCGGTCGGGGCCCGACCGGACCCTTGGGGGTGCCGGGACCCGGCGCTCCACCCGGGCCGCCCGCACCGGCCCCGCCCTCCGGCGGACCCCGGGACGCCCGCCGTGTCCGGGCCCCGCGCCGCCTCCCGCCCGCCGTGTCCCGGGCCCCGCGCCGCCTCCCGTCCGCCGCGTGCCACCGCCGGCCGACCACGCCCGCCGGGCGCGGCGCCCCGGGGCGGCCCGGCCTCCGTACGGTGGGCCCGCCGACGCCTCCGTACGGTGGGCCCGTCGGCGACGTGGTGATGCCGACCCCGGCCGACCGGACCCCTGCCCGCCCGCCCCGCCCGCCCCGCCCGCCCCCGCCCACCGGGCCGACCGGGCCGCCACCCGGCCCACCCGTCCGCCCGGACCACCTCCCGCCCCCGCCCCGTACCCCGGGCGGGCGCCCCTGCCCCCCGTCCGGCGTGCCCGCGGGCGGTGATCAACGGCAAACAGGCGGACAATCCATACCATTCACCCTGACAAGGGCGGAAGCGGTCGAGGATGCCGGCCAGGCAGCGGGACGGCGGTGCGGGAGACACGTGATGAGCGACGAGACGGAGCAGCCGTCCAGCTCGATCGGGCTGGAGGTGTTCGAGACGGCCCCCGTGGCGGTCGTCGTCGCCCGCGGCCCCGAGCACCGCATCGCCTACACCAACGCCCTGTACCGCGAGACCTTCGGCGACCGGCCGCTCGGCAGGCCGCTGCGGGACGCCTTCCCCGATCTGGCGCAGACCGGCTACTGGGACATCTTCGACCGCGTCCTCGCCACCGGCCGCCCCGAGAAGGTCTCCACCGGCCCCATCGAACTCTCCTACCCCGGCTCGACCGAGAAGACCACGCGGTACTTCAACTTCAGCGTCTCCCGGGCCGCCCTGGGCGAGGGCGAACGCGGGGTGCTGGCGGTCCTCGTCGAGGTCAGCGAGCAGGTCGAGGCCGCCCAGAACATCCGCGTCCTGGCGGAGCAGCGCCGCCGCGCCCTGCTCCGCTACGGCAGCCTCGTCAACGCCGGGTCGCAGATGGTGTGGGTGACCGGGCCCATGGGCGGGATGAGCGAGCCCAGCCCCGGCTGGCAGCGGGTCACCGGGCAGACCTGGGAGCAGCTGCGCGGCGACGGCTGGATCGACGCCGTCCACCCCGACGACCGCGCCGCGATCATCACGGCCTGGGGCCGCGCCATGGCCGAGGTCCCCGCCACCTTCACCCACGTCTACCGGCTGCGCCTGGCCGGCGGCGGCTACCGGCACTTCGCCATCTACGCCACCCCCGTGCGCGACGGCGACAACGTCATCGAGTGGGTCGGCACCAGCGCCGACATCGAGCAGCAGTGGCAGGCGGACCGCCGGGAGGAGCTGCTGGCCCGCGCCGCCGCGGCCACCGCCGACACCCGGAGGCTGGAGGAGATGCTCGACGCCCTCAGCCATGTGATCGTCCCCGACGTCGCGGACGCCTGCCGCGTCTACCTCCTGCCCCAGGGCCTCGACCGGCCCCCCGGGAGCCCGCTGACCGCCGAACGCGTCGTCACCCGCACCCGCCAGGGGCTGCCCGACCTGCCCGAGCACCGCACCGAGCACCTCGCCCCCGGCAGCCCCCTGGTGCGCGCCATCGAGCAGGGCCACCCCCTGCACGCCGTCTTCCCGCCCGGGAACCCCCCGCCCGGACTGGCCGCGCCCGGGGACACCCCGTGGCTGCCCGAGCGCGCCAACAGCGTCGTCCTGCTCCCCGTCGTCGTGGACGGCACCACCGCCGCGCTGCTCGTCTCCTCCACCACCGGCGACCGGCAGCCCCTCGGCCGCCCCGAGATCGACCTGCTGCGCGACCTGATCGACCAGGCCCACGTGCCGCTGCGCAACGCCCTGGAGTTCCAGCGCACCCGGCAGGTGGCGCTCGCCCTCCAGCGCAGCCTGCTCACCGCCCCGCCCGACGTGCCCGGCCTGGACATCGCGGTCCGCTACCGGCCCAGCGTGCTCGGCGCCGAGGTCGGCGGCGACTGGTACGACTCCTTCGTCCTGCGCGACGGCGCCGTCGTCCTGACCATCGGGGACGTCGCGGGCCACGACCTGCCCGCCGCCGTCACCATGAGCCAGATGCGCAACATGCTGCGCGGCTTCGCCCTGGACCGGGAGGAACCCACCGGGGAGATCCTGCGGCGCCTCGACATGGCCGTGCAGACCCTCTACCCGGAGGGCATCGCCACCTGCATCCTGGCCCGCGTCGAACGGCCCGCCTCCGGCCTCCGGCTCCAGTACTCCGTCGCCGGCCACCCGCCGCCCCTGCTCGTCGACCCCGACGGCACCGCCCGCTTCCTCACCGGTGCCGACAACCCCCTCATCGGCCTCGTCCCCGACCCGAGGCCGACCAGCGCCCACGAGCCCCTGCCGCCCGGCTCCACCGTCCTCCTCTACACCGACGGCCTGGTGGAACGCCGCGAGGAGGACCTCTGGACGGGGCTGGAACGCCTGCGCCACGCCGCCGCCGCGGTCGCCGGGCAGCCCCTCGGCGTCCTCTGCGACGAACTCCTCGCCGCACTCCTGCCCACCGGCGGCCCCGACGACGTGGCGATGCTCGCCCTGCGGGTGACGGACGGCCGGGTCGCCGGCTGACCCCGCCCGGACGCAAGTGGCCGCCGAAGGAGGCGGGCCGGCGGGCGATCGGGGCGGCGTCACGGATGCCGCGACCGTCACCGTGCCCGGACGTCCTGAGCGGTGCGGGCCGCCGGCGGGGGACGGACCCGCCGTCCCCCGCCGGCGGCAACCGCAGGGACGGCCGCGTCGGCGCCCGCGTCCCCGGCCCGACGACCGCCGTACCGCCGCCGGAGCCGAAGCCCCACTCCACGGCGATGCCTACTCCACGTCGATGCCGTACTCCCGGACCAGTTCCTCCAGGCCGCCCCGGTAGCCCTTGCCGCCGGGGACGAAGTCCCAGTCGCCGTTCGCCCGGCGGCGGAACGAGCCGAGGACGAGGGCGGTCTCGCCCGGCCGGCCGTCGGATACCTCCAACTGGTCCAGCGGGGTCCCGCCGGAGTCCAGCAGCCGGATACCGGCGTCGGCGAAGCCGGACAGGTCGGCCGAGGGGTCCACGGCGGGGTCGACCGCGGCGATCACGACGAGCCGGTCGGCGCGCGACGGCAGGGCGTCGAAGTCGACGCGCAGGGCGGCCCTGTCGGGGGCGACGGGGGAGAGGGCGCGGACGGCGCCGTCGGGGGTCCGGGGGTTGTTGAAGAAGACGAAGTGGTCGTCGTCCAGCACCCGGCCCCCGTGGCAGACGAGCGCGCACACGTCCAGGGCGACCCCGCCGGACCAGAACATGCCGAGCACGTTGTGGTCGTCGGTGCCGGCCCCGTCGGCCCGGCTGTCGCTGCTGCTGCTGCCCCCGCTGCCGCTGCCGCCGCTGCCGCCGCTGTCCGGGGCGGTGCGCTGGGCGGGGACGGGGGAGGCGGGGGCGGGAGAGGCGCCGTCGCCCAGCCGCCCGCGCAGCCCGTGGCGGTGCAGCAGGTCGACCAGCTCCGGGCCCGCCACGAGTTCCAGGGGCTTGCCGTTGGCGAAGGTGTGCGAGCCGGGGCCGAACCCGGACGTGGTGACCAGCACGCCCTTGTTGGCACCGGCGTCCTGGACCGTGCCGTACAGATCGCGGACGGCCGTCGGCGGCACCGTGGCGCGGTAGCGCTTGACCTGCACGACGATCTTGCCGCCGCGGATCGGCGCCGGATCCAGCGCGTCGACGTCCACCCCGCCGTCGTTGGACCGCTGGGTGGTCACGGCCTGCATCCCCATCGCCCGGAACAGCTCCGCCACCAGCGCCTCGAAGGCGAGCGGGTCCATGGCGTACAGGTCCGGCTCCTCGTCGCCGCCGTGGGTGACGACACCGTCGCCGACGTCCTCGGGAACCCGGCCGGGCCGCACGGCCGCGTACTGGTCGGGCCGCGCCGAGAGCTGTCCCCGCAAGCCGTCGACCAGGCAGGTGACGGCGTTCACCTGCTCCAGGTGCAGTTCGGCGAAGGCGGCGCGGGGGGCCATGACGGTGGCGAGGAACATGGGGGCGCGCCGGCCGGTCGTGGGGTTGTGGTCGTCCACGAACCCGTTCAGGGCCACCGAGTCCAGGGCGCCGAACTCGTCGGCCGCGTAGAGGTCGCGCAGCACCAGCAGGAGGCACTGGGCCAGTACGTCGCGGTAGAGGGCGCGGCGCTGGGTGACCGGCCGGGGCGACTCCTTCTCCTGGTCGGCGTTGATCATGTACCGCACCGACTTCGCCTCCGGGACGATGTCGTACCGGGGCAGCTCCCAGTTCAGCACCAACTGGCGCGCGCCGGAGTCGTACGCCGCCGACACCTGGCGGGGGAGGTCGTCCGGCCAGCCGGTCGAGGCGTACAGGGCGGCGGAGAAGTACTCCACCACGGCACCGGGGTCCCCCTCGCGCAGCCCGGCCGTCATCTCGGCGACCCCGGCGTTGTGCCGGCGGATCTCCCCGAGCCGGGCGTCGGCCCACTGCCGGTACTGCCGCTGGTAAGCGTCCAGTTGGTGGCGGCGCCGGGCCTCGGCGTCCTGCGCGGCACGGTGGTCCGCCTCGAACCTGGCCCGGGCCTCCGCCTGCGCCTGGGCGCGGCGCGAGGCGGTCCAGCCGCCGCCCTGGGGCTGGTACCGCGGCTGGTCCGGGTCCGGCATGGGCAGGGGCCGCGCGAGCTGCCCCGGGGAGAACGGCTCGACGCGCTCCGCCTGCGTCAGCGCCGAGGCGCGGAAGGCCGGGGCACGGCACCCCGAGGCGAGCAGCCCCTGTAACGCCCCGACGTGGGCGTCGAGTTCCTCGGTGCGCCGCCGCGCCTCGGCCTCGCGCTGCTCCCGGTACGCCGCCTTCTGCTCGCGCTGGCTGCGGGCCGCCTCCCGCTGCCGGGCCCGCTCCCGCCGCTCCCGCTCCCGCTCGAACCGCGCCTGCGCCTCGCGCTGACGTTGCTGCTGACGCTGTGCCTCGGCCCAGATCCCGACCAAACCATTGGAGCGACGGCTCATGCTCTACAGGCCCTCCCCACCAGCGACAAGGCGTGCGCGCGCCAGCCCCTGGCCCCATACCGACTGTGATGAACCGACTTTAGTGGGCGACGGGGGGCCGGGCCCATGCCCGTGCGGGGGGTGACGGGCGGCGGCGGTGCGTTGCGGCCGCAGCGACAGCCCCCCGACCGGTGCCGGGCATATTGAGTAGTGGTCGTGTGCACGCTCACGAGATGATCCTTCCCATGACGAAAGCGGCAGGCCTGGGCATCGACGACGACCACGGGTGGGCCGAGGATCTGGCGTGGGCCCACGGCCTGGTGTCACCGGACCCCGCTGAGCGCGCTGCCGCCCTTGCCCGCCAGGCCGGAGCCCGCGGGGCGGCCGGGGCCGCGCTCGGCCGGCTGAACGAAGGCCGTTTCCCCGGGCTGCGGTTCGGAGCCAGGATGCGGACCTACCGCAGTGCCAGCGGCCAGTGCTTCCCGGGAGCGCTGTACAGCGGGAGCGACTACGCCCACGGGGAGATCAGCACGTGGCCGCGGTTGCCCCTCGCGCTGCTCTTCCTGGAGTGGGAGGCACGCTACCCACTGGAGTGGACGGAGCACGCCAAGGCCTGGGGCGCGAAACAGTCCCTGATCCGTGACCTGGCCGCCACCGGTCACGATCAGCGTCTGCGAGCGAAGCTGGTCGACCTGGTCGACCTGGTCGACCTGGCGGTTCGGCGGACCTACCGTTGCAAGGACCGTGAGTACGTGCGCGTCGCCCGGGCAGTGGACGGGGACGAGCTGCGCGACAGGCTCCACGGGGCCCAGCGCTCGGAACATCCAGCGGCACGGCTCCACGCGAGCTACGTGCTGTGGCTCCTCGACCGTCCGGAGATACCGAACACCCGGCATGTCTGGAGCACATGGCTCTCCGGAACACTCACCTGATGGCTCACGGCGCACGCTCTCGGGGGTGCCGGGCGATACGTGACGCCGGGCCAGCGGTCGCGAGCGTTCCGCACGATGTCCTCGCGGAATTTCCTGGGGATACGGCTCGGGCGCTGCGCCGTCCTTCCGTGCGGCCTCTCAGCAAGCCGGGCCGGGTGTCATCCGGCTCCGCGGCAGTCCCGCTTGTCTTCTCGCGCGCGGCGCGAGCCATGAGGCTTGACGAGTGCGAGGCACGGGCACCGACCGGGCTGGAGCGGGGCGGAGACAGGAGCGCAGGCCTGGCCGGGGACCTGGCCGCGCGCGGTGGGCGGAGCGAGCCATCTTGGGCCTGTAAAGAGAGTTGTGACTCAGTCTGTGACTATGAGGCTTGAAGTCGTCGGCACAAGCGGGGAGTTCGACGTCCTGTCGGTGTACGAGCGGTAGGGAGAACACTGGGCGGATGGTCCAGGTGATGCGGGTGCCGACGTGGGTGATGGTTACCGTGCAGAGCTCCTGCGCAGCAGGGCCCGCCTGGTTTCGGTGCGCCCGTCGTGGAGCCGTACCCATGCCTCGTCCGAGGCGTCAGGGTCAAGCGCCGGTGAGATCGTGCGGAGGGCGACCGCTACCCATCTGTCTCCTTGAGGTACCGAGTACGCGTCGAAGGAGTCGCGGAGGATCGGCCCTTCCACCGTCTCTCCGGGCCCTTTCGTCCAGCACTCGCACCAATAGCCGTGGGTGGGCTTGTCATCAACACGGGTGGGCTCCCGGCCGGGTGTCGGTGAAGAGTTCCGCGGTGACCGGTGCGGAAGCTGGCCGACCGCACCTGCGAGAGCAATGAGTCGGTGATCCGGCTGCACATCTTGCCCGTCTTCGGGGCAGGGAGCGTAGCCGATGGGACGACGGCCGGAGTCCGCAGTTGGCGTGGCAAGGTCCCTGCGGAAGGAGTCGGTGAGCCGAGGGTGGTCAAGGCGTACCAACTCCTCCGCGCATTGACGCACAATGCCGTTGACGACGAGCTGATCCGACGCAACCCCTGCCGCATCAAGGGAGTGGACCGTGACGACGTGCCGAGCGACCGGTCCTCACGGTGCCGGAGGTCTTCGCCATCGTCGACGCGATCGGGCCGCGTTACCGGCTGCTCATGCTTCTGGCGGCCTTCATCACCCTGCGGTTCGGGGAACTGGCTGCCCTACGACGCCGGGACATCGACCTGGAGGGGCCGACCGTCACAGTGCGCCGTGCCGCCGAGCTACAGGACGGCCGGCTCTTCGACAAGGCGCCGAAGTCGGCGGCTGGGATGCCGCCGTCTCCTTCCCTGCCGAACTGCTCGAAGCGGTCACGCACCACCTGGAGCACTTCGCCGCTGCCGACCGTGACGGGTACGTCTTCGTCGGGCCGCAGGGTGGGCAACTGCGGTGAGTAGCTTCCGGGGCGACTGGATCAAGGCCTGGAAGGCTGCGTCTGTCACGTCCGAGCTGCACTTCCACGACCTTCGGCACACGGGAAACACGCTGGCCTCGACGGCCGGGGCCAGCACACGGGAGCTGATGACGCGGATGGGCACAGCAGCTCTCGGGCCGCCCTGATCTACCAGCACATGACCAGCGACCGGGACCGGGCCATCGCCGACCGGCTCGGGGCCGTGATCCGCGACGGCGGGGGAGGGGCCTCCGGGTAGGGGATGTGGCATCCGCGTGGCATTTAGGGGCACGCGTGTGGCACGACCCCGGGAACGACGAAGGGCCAGCCGGGGAGGAAACCCCTCCTGAGCTGGCCCTTCTGGCTGTGCCCCCGGCAGGATTCGAACCTGCGACACCCGCTTTAGGAGAGCGGTGCTCTATCCCCTGAGCTACGGAGGCGAGGGCCTGGAGGGGCCTTGTCGAGGGTCCAGTGTGTGGATCCTCGGCAAGGACTGACAAGCCCGCTGGGCAGGAGCCGGTGGGTGCCCGGTGGAGCTTGTGGGCGTTGGTTCCTGACCAGGGACAGCGTAGCGGATGGTGTTGGGGCGGGGGTCTGCCCCGGGGACGTGCGGTGTGTGAGATGTGCGGTGCCGGGGCGGCGGGTGTCGTCGGGGTGGCTCGGGGGGCCGAGTGCTCTGCTGCCGTGGTGCGTCCCGTTTCGAGGTGCGGCCGGGCCTGAAGAGTTGAGTGGCCAGTGGGTGTCCGGGGCGTGTGGGATCCGGGGGCGGGGGACGAGAGACCGGGGCCGGGGCTGGGGAACGGCTGCCCCTCGTGGCCGTGGCGTGGCCCGAGGCCGTGGGCCCGGAGCCGGGCGGCCCGGCTCCTGGGGTGTGGGGGGTCAGGTTCGGGGGGTGAGTCTGTCGCGTCCCTCGCCGTGCACGTCGGGCAGGGCCGTTTCGCGGCCCGTGAGTGCGAGGAGCAGGGCGAGGGCCGGGCCGGTCGCCTCCGGGCCCTTGCCGATGGTGAGGTCGGTGTCCGTCGCCCTGAGGCGGAGCGTCGTCAGCAGTTCCTTCGCGCCGCCGAAGGACGCCGGGGTGCCCGCCTGGTGGCGGAGTGCCCGGACCACGGCCTCCCGGGGGTAGGCGCGGGTGAGGCCCAGCGGGCGGCGGATGTCCTCGCCGTGGACGATCTCCTCGACGACGCGGCTGTCCAGGGGGCCCGGAGGGGCCGTCGTCCGCGCGGCCACGGCGCGCAGCCGCGCCAGCGTCTCCCGTGGCGTCGCACCGCGCTCGCGCGCCACCCCGCGGGCGTTCTGGCGGTGGAAGTCGAAGCGGGCGCGGACGAGGCCGGCCACGAAGCCCGAACGGGTCGTGCGCGCCGAGTCGACCAGATGGGCGGCGACGTCGTGGACCGTCCACCCCTCGCAGAGCGACGGGCGCTCCCAGCACGCGTCGTCGAGATCCTCCAGGTCCCGGATCAGCGCCGCGCGCTCCGTGTGGACGATCTCCCAGACTTCCCTCACGCGTTCCGGATGCCGCATGGCCGTCGCTCCTCGGTGGTCGTTCCCTGCCCTTGCGGTAGGGGTGACTCCGGATCGACGGTGAACTCATCGCTCGGTGCGGGATTCGTTCCGGCGGGCTCCTCGTGCCGCGCGCCGCGGTTCCGTCCGGCGGGTCCGCGGACCCTCCTCCGTGCCGCCGTCCGGTCGCGGCCCCCGTCCGGTCGCCGGGCGGGGGCCGGGGCGCTGCCCGGGGTCAGCCGGCCGAGGTGTCGTGGGCGGCGCCGGACGCGGCTGCCCCGGGGGCCTTCGTGCTCGTCAGGAGCATGGCCAACCGGGTTCCCAGCGGGCCGAGTTCCGTCTCGTAGCGGCGGAAGACGGCGTTCTCGCGGGCGAGTTCCGTGCGCGGCGCCCTGCCGTTCCGGCGCTGGTCCTCCAGTTCGGTCATGGCGGTCAGGCGCTGCCGTACGAGAGTGATGATGGCGGCGTCGATCTCCGCCATGCGCGTGTGCTGCGCGGTGGACGGGGACGCGGTGCTCTGCTGTCGCGGCAGGGACAAGGGGATGCTCCTTCGCTGACGGTGGGGACGGGGGACGGGGGACGGGGGACGGGGGACGGTGGACGGGGGTAAGTGGGGGAGTGGGGGAGTGGGGGAGCGGAGTGGCGCGGTGAGCGGGGGCGGGCGCGGTGCTACGGCAGTGGGGTCCGGAGGGCCTCCAGCCAGGCCCGCCACCCGGCCGCCCGTGCCGGCTCGCCGGTGTCGAGGGTGCTCTCCGCCCAGGCCGTGACGGGAGTCAGCCCGTGCAGGGCGTTGGTCACCCAGACCTCGCGGCCCGCCAGGGCGGGCAGCCGGCACCGGCGGTGCGCCACCTCGACGCCCCTTCGCCGGGCCTCCTCGGTGATCAGCCGTGCGGTGACGCCGGGCAGGGTGGGCAGTTCCGCCGCCGGGTGGCACAGCACGTCGCCCTCCCACCACAGCAGGGAGGAGTTGACGGCCTCGTGCACGACACCGTCGGCGGAGACCAGGAGCGCCTCGTCGGCTCCCGCCGCCGCTGCCCTGCCCCGTACGGCGGCCAGGGTTCCCAGGTCGGGCCCCTTGTGCCGGGGGTTCCCGCGGGGGTCGGGGACGGTCGTCCCCCAGACCCGGGTCGTCTCCCGCAGCGGCGGCGCCGGGCGCCGCCGGTACAGCAGGCGGACGCCGCCGGGATGGACGGTGTCGGGGTGGGCGTCCCCGGCCGCCCGCTCCAGTTCGACGCGGGGGAACCATGTGCCGGGGCCCCGCGGCAGCAGCTCCGTCATGGCGGCCCAGAAGGCGCCGAGGAGCGGTGCGGGGAGCCCGGCGAGTGCGGCGCAGGAGGCGGCGAAGCGCTGTTCGTGCCGGTCCAGGGCGCGTACGGCGCCGTCGGCGACCAGCCAGGAGTCCGCCGCGAGCAGCTCCGGGGGCGGGGCGGGGGCGAGGGGCGCGGTGGGCCCGGGAAGCCCCGATGGCGCCGGGGCGGCGGGGCCTGTACGGGGCGCCGCGCCGTCGCGGTCCCGCACACGGTCGAAGTCCCGTACGCCGTCCTGGTCCCACGCACCACCCGCGTGCCGCGCACCGTCCCCGTCCCGCGTACCGCCACCGTCCCGGTCCCGCGTACCGCTGCCGTGCCTCGCACCGTCCGGGCGGGGCGGTCCGTCGGCCCCGGCCCGGCCCCCCGCACCGCCTTCTGGTGAGCCGGAGACCGCCGGCGAGCCCGGCACCCCGGGGCCTCCCGGAGCCCGCGGAGACCTGAGCGCCCCGGGCACCCCCGGCGATCCGAGCGACGCAGCCGACCCGGGCGGCCCCGAGGGACCTCCCTCCCCGCCCTCCACCTCACGCAGCTCCCCCGCCCGGGTGAACACGTGGAGCCGTTCCCCGGCCCCCCGCGCCGGTGCCGTGCTCAAGGGGACACCGTGCCCGCGACCGGGCGGGCGGCGGTGGGCAGTTCACGGGGTTCCCGGCCGGGGAAGCCGGTGTCCAGGAGCCGCAGCAGGGGAGCCGTCTTGGTGATCGTCTCCTCGTACTCCGCGTCGGGGTCGGAGAGGGCGACGATGGCGCCGCCGACGCCGTAGCGGATGCCCGTGGGGGTGATGACGGCGGTGCGGATCACGATGCTCAGGTCGGCCGCGCCGGACAGGGAGAAGTAGCCGATCGCGCCGGAGTAGACGCCCCGGGGGCCCTCCTCCAGGGCGTCGATGATCTGCATGGTGCGGATCTTGGGGGCGCCGGTCATCGAGCCGCCGGGGAAGGCCGCGCGGACGCACTCCACGGCCGTCGTGTCCTTCCGCAGCCGGGCGCGCACGGTGCTGACGAGCTGGTGGACGGTGGCGTAGGTCTCCACGTCGAACAGCTTGTGCACATGGACCGAGCCGACCTCCGCGCACCGGCCGAGGTCGTTGCGGACCAGGTCGACGATCATGAGGTTCTCGGAGCGGTCCTTCTCGTTGCTCCGCAGGTCCGCCCGGAGCGCCTCGTCCTCCTGGGTGGTGGCGCCGCGCGGGCGTGTGCCCTTGATCGGCTTGGACTCGGCCAGCCCGTCGGCGCCGATCCGCAGGAACCGCTCCGGGGAGGTGCTGAGGACGGACAGGTCCCCGAAGAGGAGGAGCGAGGCGAAGGGGGCGGGGCTGGCGCGGCGGAGGAAGCGGTAGCCGTCCCAGGGGTCGATCTTGGTCTCGCTGTGCACCATGTTGGTGAGGCAGACCTCGTAGGTCTCGCCCGCGGTGATGTCCTCCTGGCTGCGCCGGATGCGCTCCAGATAGGCGTCCCGGTCGTGGCGCAGCCGCAGGTCGTCCGCGTGGACGGGCTGCGGGGGGACGACCGGCGCGGGGTCCTGGCCCGCGAGGGCGCGCAGCCGCTCGGCCGTGGTGTGCAGCCAGCCGCGCGCCTCCGCCTCCGCCCCGCCCGCGCCGGACCCCATGTCCGCGCCGTCCGCGCCCTCCGCACGGCCCGAGCCGCCCGGGACACCCGAGCCGCCCGGGACACCCGAGCCGCCCGGGACTCCCGCGCCGCCGGCGCCGTCCACGCCGCTCGCACCGCCGGCGGCACCGTCACCGCCCGGGGCACCGGTACCGCCCGGGACGCCCGCAACGCCCGGGTCACCGGCGGCGTCCGGGGCGCCGTCCGCCCCGTCCCCCGGCGCCAGCGCGAGCAGATGCGTCGTGCCGGTCAGATGGTCGAAGACCAGGGCCCGCGCGGCGAACACCATCGTGGCGTCGGGCTCCTCCGGGCGGTGGACGACGGGGCCGGCGCCGCACTGCGCCTTGAGCTCGTAGCCCAGGTACCCGACCCAGCCGAGGGCGAAGTCGCAGGGGAGCGGCGGGATGTCGACCCGGAGGGAGCGCAGGTCCTCGTCGATCCAGTCCAGGAAGTCCCGCCGGGTCGCGAACGGCTCCCCGGTGGCGCGGTTGCCCGTCATCACCGTGACGGTGCCCGAGGCGACGTCCGCCGAGGCGACGCGGGCCAGTTCGCCGGAGGCGTCGCCCATGACGGAGAACCGCCCCAGGCCGCCGTCGGCGCGGCTGCTGTCAAGCCAGAACGCATGGTTTCCGCCACGCAGCAGCTCCTCGAAGACCACCTCGGGGTCCCACGCGGTCGGCAGTTCCTCGGTGAGCACCCGCAGCCGTCTCGGCGGCGCGGCGCTCTCCTCGGCGGTGGCGCGGGCGGGCCGGGCCGGGGCGGCCGTCCTGCGTCCGCCGTGCTCCTGCTGCCAGCGGGCGGTGAGGTCGCGGAAGTTCCGGACCAGGCGTAATCCGTGCTCGCTGGAGATCGACTCGGGGTGGAACTGCACGCCCCACAGCGGCAGACGGCGGTGGCGCAGGCCCATCAGGATGCCGTCCGGCGTCCAGGCGGTGGCCTCCAGGGTGTCCGCCGGCAGGTCGCCGACCGTCAGGGAGTGGTAGCGGACGACGTCGAAGGGGGAGGGGATCCCGGCGAAGAGGTCCGTGCCGAGGTGCTCCACCGGGGAGACGCGGCCGTGCCGGGGCTCGGGGGCGAGGAGCACGGGGGCGCCGTTGAGCAGGGCGATCCCCTGGTGGCCGAGGCACACACCGAGGACCGGGCGGTCCGCGGCGCGCACGATGTCGGTGCAGATCCCGAAGTCCCCGGGACGCCCCGGGGTTCCGGGCCCGGGGGACAGGACGACATTGTCGAAATCCTTGAGTTGGCCGGTTCTCCACCCTGGCTCATCATTGCGGACCACGACTGGCTCCTGCCCGTTCGCCTCCGCGAGGAGATGGAACAGATTGAAGGTGAAGGAGTCGTAGTTATCCACCAGGAGAGTGCGCATACTCACCTCACGAGATCGCGGCAGGGACGAATTCGAGCCATGGTGTCGAAGTCTGGCCATGCCGGGCCGGCGCGCGATGGCGCGCGGGGAAACAGACGGGGTTCAAGCCAAAAGGGAACGCGAGGACCGAACGGGGTGAACTCCATCGGACCCCGACGCGATCTTGGCGTGAACGGGGCGGTGGCGGTCCGCGGGACGGGAGGGCGGGTGACCGTCAGGTCGACAGTCCGTAACCCCGGGCATATCGGAGGTAATCGGCCATTCCTGGGCGTGCGAAGAACCTGCTACTTCGCAAAATATCCGACATGTCCCCCCGATTCTGTGCGGCCAGGGAGCACGGGAGCCGGCCCCGTCCCCTTTTCGACATTGGGAGACCGTACCGGGCTTACACGTTCTGTCAAATGCCATCTGCCCGGATCGCGACGGGTGTATATGCGCGATGCACCGGAATCGACGGAGAGGGGAATTGGCCATTCCGTGAGATGGTCGTCACGTCGTGCCGCCGGTCTTGACAGTGTGCGCGTGATCGCTTTTAGGATGCGGAGCTGCTGAGCCGACAGAGGTGAATCAGCCGTACGCCGGGGGGATGTCCGTTTCGTGATCAGCGATTTCGCAGAGTTCGGTGTCGAGGCAAATGAGCCGAATCCTGACAGGCCGGATACCGACGGCGGGAACTGGGTCGACGAGTTACTTCTCGGCGCCGCGACCGGCGACTCCGCTCCCGCGGTCCACCTGGGCGAACGCCTGGACCGCGCCGCTCTCCGCCGCGAGGTCGACGCCCACCAGGCGGTCCTGACCGGCGCCGGCCTCGGCCGCGGCGGCTCCGTCGCGCTCCAGCTCCCCCCCTCGCTCCCGCTGATCACCGGGATGCTCGCCGCCTGGCGCGTCGGCGCCCAGGTGATCCTGCTCGACCACCGGCTGACCGGCCACGAGACCGGCAGGGCGCTCGGCCGGGTCGCCCCGCAGTTCGTCGTCCGCCCGGCGGGCCCCGTGCGACAGGGCAGCCTGCGCGGCCACCACGTGGTCGACGCCGTCGTCGAGCCGTACCCCGACGGCCGCCCGGCCGCCACCGGACACGCCCTCGTCCAGCTCAGCTCCGGCTCGACCGGCCCCTCCAAGGTGATCGGGCGCACGGCCGCCGAGCTGGCCGAGGAGGTCCGCCGCTACACCTGCATCGAGGGCATGCCCGGTCCCGGCGACCGCGTCGTCGTCCTCAACTCCCTGATCCACGCCATGGGCCTGATGGCCGGCCTGCTGCACAGCCTGCACGCGGGCATCGAGATCGTGCTGCCGGAGCGGGCGACCGCCGACGGCATCCTCGACGCCGTGGCGGCCCGCTCCGCCCCCACCGTCATCATGGGCGTGCCCTTCCACGCCCAGCTCCTCGGCTCGGTCTCCGCCCCGCCGCCGCTGCCCCACCTGGTCCGCGCGATCACGGCGGGCGAACTGGTCCGGCCCGGCGTCGCCGAGACCTTCGCCGCCCGCTACGGCGTGCCGCTGGGCGAGGTGTACGGGATGACGGAGATGGGCGTCATCGCCACCGACCTCTCCGGCGAGCACCGCCCGGCCGCCGGCTGGCCGGCCCCCGGCATCGGCGTCAAGGTCGTCGACGGCCAGCTCCTGGTGCGCCGCGCCACCAACCCCTACCTCGGGCTCAGCGACCCGGACCGCTGGTCCGACGGCTGGCTCCGCACCCGCGACGCGGCCCGCATCGACCCGGACACCGGGCTGCTCACCATCCTCGGCCGGCTCGACTCCCAGGTCTCCGTCGGCGGCCTCAAGGTCGACCTCACCGAGGTCGAGTGGGCCCTGTCCGGACTGCCCGGCGTCCGCGAGGCCGTGGTCGTGCACGACGGCGCCATCGAGGCGTACGCCGTGCTGGACGACGATGTCACCGCCGCCGCCGTGGAGGGGCTGCTGGCCGAGCGGGTCGCCGGCTTCAAGCGGCCGCGCCGGATCCACGCCGTCACCGCCCTGCCCCGGACCACCACGGGCAAGCCGGTGCGCGACCCGGCGGCCCTGCGCGCGGCGCCGGAGCGGGCATGAGCCGGGCGGCGGCGCACCGCGGCTCAGCCGTCCACGCGGCGCACCGACACGGTCAGTCCCCCGGTCCCCGGACCTCCGGCGACGCAGAGCAGATGACCGGCGGGCGCCGCCGGGGCGGCGCTGGTGAGTCCGGCGCCCGGGGCGGTCTCCCGCAGCACGGGGTGCTCCGCGCCCCGGTCCGGCACGCCGGAGGCGGGCAGCGGCACCGGCCGCAGCAGCCCGCCGCGGGACAGCCCGGTGCCGGTCACCTTGCCCAGCGCCTCCTTGTGCGTCCACACCCACAGCAGGGCGCGGGGCCGCGCGGCCGGGTCGTGCTCCTCGATCCAGCGCACCTCCCCGTCGCCGAACCAGCGGCGGGCGATCCCCAGCGCGGGCAGCGCGCGCGCCGCCTCCACGTCCACCCCGACCTCGCCGCCCGTGCTGACCGCGACCGCGGTGAGCCCGCGGGTGTGGCTCACGCTGACGTGGACCACCGGCGCGGGGCGGGCTCGTGACCCGCCGGGTGCCGCCGCCCAGGGGCGCCCGCCGGGCCCCCGTCCGACCAGCACCGCGGCGGCGCTGACCCCGAGCACCTCCGCGACGGCGCGCCGCAACAGGGCGCGGGCGTGCGGCCGTTGGTCCCCGACCGGGACCGTGAGCCACACCTCGACCCGAGACACCGTCGTTCCCCCTCCCGTTTCCGTGGCCGGCGACAGCCGTGCGCCGAACACATAGACGAACATCGAACAAGGAGTTCTGTCATGAGTGCCCCTGTGCGCGAATTCGTAGTGAACACCCTGGAAGCCATGCACATCGACGTCTCCGGGGTGACGGACGCCACCCCGATCGGCGACGGCGGCATGGAGCTGGAGTCGCTCACCACGGCCGAACTGGTCATGCAGGTCGAGGAGGAGTTCGGCGTCAAGTTCTCCGACGACGACGTCGAGGGCATGCAGGACATGACCGTCGGAGGCTTCGTCGCCGATGTCGAGGGACGCATGGCCGCGACGGGCGCGGCATGAGCGGCCCCCTCGTCGCCCCCGGCCGGGAGGACGTGATCGCCCTGCTGGCCCAGCAGGGCGAATGCGCCCCCGAGGACGTGGGCGAGCGCATCGACTCCCTGCAACTGGCCTGGCTGGTGCACGCGGTGGAGGAGCGCTACGGGGTCCGGCTCGACCTGGACGACGACGCCCTGGAGGCGATGGACAGCGTGGCCGGCGCCGTGGACGTGCTGGAGCGCGCCCTCGCCGCCGTCCCCCCGGGCGGGAGCGGGTCATGAGCGCCGGGGACCGGGAGGTCGTCGTCACCGGCCTCGGCGTCACCAGCGCCTTCGGCCGCGGTGAGGACGCCCTCTGGGCCGGACTCACCGCGGGCCGGGCCGCGTTCGCCCCGGTGACCCGCTTCGCCGCCGACCGGTACCGCACCGACGCCGCCGCCACCCTGCCCGACGCGGCCGACCTCGACGCGGAACTCGCCCGTGTCGTGGACCACGCCTGCGCGCAGGCCGGGCTCGGCGCCCCGGAACGGGCCCAGGCGCCGCTGCTGCTCGGCCGCCACGCCGACCCCGCCGTCGCCCGCCGCCCACTGGCCGCGCAGGGCAAGACGGCGATCTCCGACACGGCCGCCGAACTGGCCCGCTCCCAGGGCCTCCGCGGCCCCGCCCGGACCTACACCAACGCCTGCGTCGCGGCGGCCACCGCCCTCGCGGAGGGCGCCGCGCGCATCCGCGGCGGCCTGGAGGAACGGGTCGTCGTGGCCGCCGGCTACCTCGTCGACGAGGACAACTTCGCCCTGTTCTCCGCCGGACGGGCGCTCGCCCCGGACGGCGCCCTGCGCTCCTTCAGCGCCGGACGGCGCGGACTGCTGCTGGGCGACGGCGTGGGAGCCGTCGTCCTGGAGTCCCGGGCCACCGCCGCCGCGCGCGGCGCCCGCCCGCTCGGCGTCCTCGCCGGCTGGGGACTGGCCGGCGACGCCCACCACGTGTGCCAGCCCCACCCCGGCGGCCGCGGCATGGCCCGCGCCATCACGGCCGCCCTGGACAAGGCCGGGCTCACCCCCGCCGACATCGGCTACGTCAACGCCCACGGCACCGGCACCCCGCACAACGACGCCGCCGAGACCGCCGCGCTGCGCCGTGCCCTCGGCGACGACGTCGACCGCGTCCCCGTCAGCTCCACCAAGTCCCTCCACGGACACGCGCTGGAGGCCTCCGGGATGCTCGAACTCGCCGTCACCCTGCTGGCGCTGCGCCACGGGACGTTCCCGGTGAACGCCGGATACCGGGGCCCGGACGACGACTGCCGCCTCGACCTCGTCGTCGGCGAGCCCCGCCGGGCCGAGCCCCGGCACGCCCTCAGCCTGAACGCCGCCTTCGGCGGAGCCAACACCGCATGGGTGGTGAGTGCGCCATGACCCCCCGCCCGCACCCGCGGGACGCCGAGATCCTGGCCCGGGCCACCTGGCCCGGCGCGGACGACACCGGACCGCCGCCGCCGCTCACCGGCTTCGTCGTCTCCGACTTCGGCCCCATGGCCGCCGAGGCCGCCGACCGCTGCCTTTGGGCGTCCCACGGGGACCGCGAGGAGCTGGACGCGGCCCAGCGGCTGCGCGCCGGGCGCACCGCCGTCGTCCTGGGCAGCCGGGGCGGCGACCTGGAGACCCACACCGCGACCGCCGCCGCCGTGGACGCGGGCCGCCCCGCCGCGCCCCTGCTGTTCTTCCAGTCCGTGCCCAACGCGATCGTCGGGCACATCGCCAAGCGCTGGGGACTGGCGGGCCCCGTCATCTGCTTCAGCCCGGACGACGCCACCGGCGACCCGCTGGGCGAGGCCCTGGACATCGCCCGCTTCCTGGTCTTCGGGGGCGACGCCGACGAGGCGCTCGTCCTGCTGGTGGAGCAGGTCGCGGCCGACGGCGGACCGGGCGGCGCCGAGGCGCTCCTCGTCCGCCCCGCAGCACAGCCGATGGAGGCCGCGTCATGAGCCGTGAAGAGGTCTGGGTCACCGGCATGGGCCTGGTCACGCCCCTCGGCATCGGTGTGCCCGCGTTCCGCGACGGACTGGCCGCCGGGCGCTCCGGGCTGCGCCGGCTGGAGGGCGAGGAGTGGGCCGCGACCGGTGCCGACGTCGCCGGTGTCGTCCCGGTCATCGACCCCCTGGACGTCCTGCCGCGCAACGAGGCCCGCTCCGTCGACCGCTTCATCCTGATGGCCCTCCTGGCCGCCGAAGAGGCCCTGGGAGAAAGCAAACTGACGATCGGTCAGAATGTCGACGCCGAACGCGTCGCGGTGATCGTCTCCTCCGGCGCGGGCGGCCTCAGCACCTACGAGGAACAGGCCGTCGCCCGGAGCGGCCGGGGCCGGATCGCGGTCAGCCCGGCGCTGCTGCCCGGCATGCTGCCCAACATGCCGTCGGCCCGCATCGCCATCCGCCACGGCATCCGCGGCCTCAGCAGCTCCATCGCCATCGCCTGCGCCGCCGGGGCGATGTCGGTGGCCGAGGGGCTGCGGCTGATCCGCGAGGGCACCGCCGACGTGGTGGTCTGCGGCGGTACCGAGGCGTCGCTGGCGCCCTCCGCCGTCACCGCCTTCGGCAACGCCCGCGCGCTCGCCCGCGCCGGGACCGGGGACCCCGGGGCGGCCAGCCGGCCCTTCGACCGGAACCGGTCCGGCTTCGTCCTGGCCGAGGGCGCCGGAGTCCTCGTCCTGGAACGCGCCGCCCACGCCCGGGCCCGCTCCGCCGCCCCCTGCGGCCGGGTGCTCGGCTGGGGAGCGACCAGCGACGCCCACCACCCGACCGCCCCCCGGCCGGACGGCGCCGGAGCGGCGGCGGCGATGCGCCTGGCCCTGGCCGACGCGGGCCTGGCGCCCGGTGACATCGGCTACCTCAACGCGCACGGCACCGGCACCAGGACCGGCGACCTGGCCGAGGCACGGGCCGTCCGCTCCGTCTTCGGCGACGACGGGCCCGCGGTCAGCTCGATCAAGGGCCACATCGGCCATCCGCTCGGCGCGGCCGGGGCGGTCGAGGCCGTCGCGACCCTGCTCGCCCTGCGCGACGGACGGCTCCCGGCGACCGCGAACCTCGACGACCCGGACCCGGAGTGCGCCCTGGACCACGTCCGCGGCGCCCCCCGGGAGGCCGACGTCCGGGCCGCCGTCTCCAACTCCTTCGCCTTCGGCGGACACAACGTCAGCCTCGTCCTCGGACCGGCGGGGGCGCCGGACTGAGGACCCGCCCCGACCCCGCCCACGCAGCAGAAGGAACGACACGTTGACCAGCTCCCCACCCCCGCCCCCCGGACCGGGAGGCTCCGGCGCCCCCTCCTCCGGCGCCGACCCCTCCGGCACCCCCTCCGACGACCTGCTCCGCCGGTTCTGGTGGCTGCACGACGCCCGCTGGTACCAGGGCGTTGCCAAGCGCTTCGGCCAGGACGCGGCGAACGAGGTCAACGCCGAGGCCATCCGGTTCGTCGCCCGCCGGATCGCCGCCACCTACGCCCGGGAACGGGGGCTGCGGCCCGGCCTGTCCGCCGAGGAGCTGGCCACCGCCCTGCACGGCATCTCCCGGCTGATGACCGGCGACAGCGTCGAGGCGTCCACCGAGGTCACCGGCGAGGACACCTGGGAGACCTCGGTCACCCGCAACTTCGCCCTGGAGATGCTGGCGAGCGCGGGCACGCTGGAGGGCTACGACTGCCCCTGCCCGCAGATGCGTCAGGGCTGGTTCGAGGGGCTGCGGACCCGGGTCGGCGAGGACCGGGTGTCGTGCCTGCGCACCGGCGCGTCCGAGTGCCGGTTCCGCTCCCGCGTCACCCCCTCGGCCACGCCGGTGCCCACCGCACCGGCCACCGCCACCACCGCGCCGGCGGCCGGGACCGTCCCGGCCCCCGCCGCCCCCGCACCCGTCCCCGGGGCACCCGCCGCCCCCGGGACACCGGCCGCCACGGCCACCACCGCACCCGTCACCACCGCACCGGAAGAGGAGGGCGCATGACGGAGCACGGCAGCGGCGCGCCCGCCGCGTATGTCACCAGCGCCCTGGAGCAGTTCGGGCACTGGGGCGACCGCACCGCACTGATCCACGGCGAGCGGAGCATGACCTTCCGGGAACTGCTCTCCCTCGCCCACCGCATCACCCGCGTCCTGTGCGACGACGGGCTGGAACGGGGCGACGGACTGGTCCTCCTCGCGGCCAACCCACTGGAGATGACCGCCGTCGGCCTGGCCGCGCACATCCTCGGCCTGCGCTACACCCCCGTCCACGCGGGCGGCGGCGACCGGACCGTCCGGCACGTCCTCGCCGACGCGGCGCCCGCCGCCGTCGTCCTCGCCGACGCCGGACCCGCCCAGCCGGCCCGCCGGACGGCCCTGGCCGCCCGCGAGGCCGGGGTGAAGCGGCTGTTCTCCCTCGGCCCCGGACCGGACCCGGACGTCACCGACCTGCTGGCGGCCGCCGCCGCGCAGCCGGACACCCCCGTCCCGGTCGCCGCCCGGGAGGACGACATCGCCCGGGTGATGTACACCGGGGGCACCACCGGACTGCCCAAGGGCGTCGCCTACACCTTCCACGCGCTGACCGCCGCCGCCGGGGCCTGGGCGGGCCCGCCCCCGCCGCCGGGACTGCGCTTCGTCGCCATGACCCCGATGGCCCACGCCGCGGGCGCCCTCGCCTTCGGGCTGCTGCGCCACGGCGTCCCCACCGAGCTCTTCGACGCCTTCGACGCCGGCACCCTGCTGGGCCGCGTCGGCGAGGCCGCCGCCGACGGGCGGCTGGTCACCACCTACCTCTACCCGCCCTACCTCTACCGGGTCCTCGACCACCCCGGGCTGTCCGCCACCGACCTGCGCGGCCTCGCCGCCGTCAGCTACGGCAGCTCCCCCATGGCACCGCACCGGCTCGCCGAGGCCGTCCGCGTCCTGGGACCGAGGCTGCGGCAGAGTTACGCGCTGACCGAGGCCATCGCCATCACCGGCATGGGCCCCGAGGACCACGCGCGGGCCGCCGCCGCCCGCCCGGAGCTGTTCACCTCCGTCGGCCGCCCGGTGCCCGGCGCCACGGTGCGGATCACCGGACCGGACGGCACCGTGCGCGGACCCGGCGAGGAGGGCGCCGTCGAGGTGTCCGGCCCCACCGTCATGGCCGGCTACTGGCAGCGGCCCGAGCAGACCGCGCGGGTCCTGCGCGACGGCTGGCTGCGCACCGGCGACCTGGGCCGCCTCGACGAGGAGGGCTACCTCCACCTCACCGGCCGCGAGAGCGACCTCGTCATCGTGGACGGCACCAACTGCCACCCCAGGGCCGTCGAGGACGTCCTGAGCACCCACCCGGCCGTCCGCCAGGCCGCCGTCGTCGGCGTGCCCGACGCGCGCACCGGAGAGGCCCTCCTCGCGGTCTGCGCCGCGGGCCCCGAGGACCCGGCGGCGCTCGCCGGCGAACTGCGCGGCCTCGTGCGGGACGGCCTCGGCGCCGGCCACGTGCCGGCCCGGATCGAGTTCGTGGCGGACATCCCCACCGCCTCGTACGGCAAGCCCGACAAGGCGGCGCTGCGCGGGATGTTCGCCCCCGCGGGCGGCGCGTCCCCCGAGAGCGGCCCCTCCCACAGGAGCGAAGGATGAACACGCACGCCGAACCCTGGATCCGTCCCCGGGAGCCCCAGGGCAGGGAGGGCTGGCTGGCCTCCCTGCGCAACCTGCTGCTGATCCCCGAGGACCTGCGCGACGAGAGCGTCCCCCGGGCCGTCGCCCTGGAACTGCTGCAGTGCGGGCCGGAGATCCTCGACGAACTGCTCGCCGAGGGGCTGCCGCACGGCGGCGAGAAGGGCGACGAGCGCTTCGAGCGGTACGACCTGGTCAACCTCGCGCTCTACTCGGGCTCCGGCGAGTCCGTCCCCGAGAAGACCATGGCCTACGCCCTGCGCTGGATGCACGCCGACCCGGCCACCCTGTTCCGGCCCCGCCGCTGGGACTACTCCGTGGTGCTCTCGCCGCCCGCCGCCGACGACGGCGCGGACCCCGCGGGCATGGCGTGGAACCTGGCCACGCCCCGGCCCGAACTGCACGGCGGCTGGACCGAGTCGCTCACCATCGGCCCCGAGGCGGCCGTCCTCGGGGACAAGGACATCACCGTCGGCGGCACCACCGGGCTGACCGCCTCGGGCGTCCTGGTCACCTCGGGCGAGCACCGCGGGATCCGCTCGCCCCGGCTGCGCGAGATCGTCACCTCGTTCGGCCCCGACCGGTACCGCTGGGGGCGCATGCCCGAGGAGTTCCAGTGGCGCGGCGGCGAGGTCCTCGCCCAGGGGTACGCCCCCTGCATCGCGGTCTGCCTGGAACTGGCCGAGCGCTGCCGGGCCGCCGGGTTCGAGGCCCGCACCCGGCGCGGCTGGATCATGGGCATGCTCGACCTGGCCCACTCGTGGCTGGAGGTCGTGGACGAGGACGGCGTCGTCAAGACCGTCGACCCCGCCTTCGTGATCCTCGCCGCGCACCACGCCGAGGCCGCCCACCCGGCCGCCGCGGACGCCTTCACCGGCTCCCTGCTCAACCGCCTGATGCCCACGGAGCACCACGCCGACGAGCCGGTCAACGGGTACCGGCGCGACGGCCGGTTCGCCCACCCGCGCCACCAGACGGACATCCAGCTCTCGGCAGAGCAGCCCGCCCCGCACGAGACCGAGGGAGCCGTCCGCGGCTCCGACAACGACTGAGAGGACGACCCATGGCCGTGTTGCAGGCTGACGAGCAGCTGCAGACCATTCTCGACCGCCTGGTGGCGATGTCCGAGCGCGACTACTACGACCCCTACAAGCTGTTCCAGTGGCCCGACTCGCTGCCCGAGAACGAGTACTGGATGTCCCCCGAGCTGATGTCCGTGCACGGCACCAAGGTGGCGGAGTCGTTCACGGAGGAGCAGCTCTGGGCGATCAGCAAGTGGGAGAGCGTCAACTTCTACAGCCTGAACGTCGACGGCATCCGCGAGCTGATCACCGAGATCATCGCGCGCATCCACACCAAGGACTTCGCCGTCTCCTCCGAGTACTTCCACCACATGATCGGCGAAGAGAACGAGCACATGTGGTTCTTCGCCACCTTCTGCCTGAAGTACGGCGGAAAGGTCTACCCGGACAAGGGCGTCCAGCTGGAGATGAGCTCCGAGGGCGAGTCGGCGCACTTCCTCGTCTTCGCACGCCTCCTCCTCTTCGAGGAGATCGTCGACTTCTTCAACAAGCGGATGGGCGACGACGAGCGGCTGCACCCCACCATCCGCCAGATCAACGCCATCCACCACCAGGACGAGTCCCGGCACGTCGCCTTCGGCCGGCAGATCGTCTCCCACCTCCACAAGCAGCTCCGCGAGAAGCTGAGCGCCGAGGAACTGGCCGGACTGGAGCTGTACCTCAAGCGGTACCTGCGCAAGTCCGTGGACGGCCTGGTGAACCCGGCGGCCTTCCGCGACGCCGGCATAGAGAACCCCTACCAGGTGCGCAACGAGGTGCTGGCCGACCCGGCCTTCCACGACCTGGAGACCAGGATGCTCAAGCGCTCCATGAACTTCCTGGTGAGCGAGGGCATCTTCACCGACGACGTCCTGCCCGCCTCATGAGCGCCACCGACGAGAGGGCCGCGGACGGGGTCGACGCCGTCGTCCGCTACCTGCTGACCAAGCGCCCCGACCTGACCTCCATCGACCCGGACCTCGACCTCGTCGAGAACCGCATTCTGGACTCCCTGGGATTCGTCAACTTCCTTTATGTGCTGGAGGAACAGACGGGACAGGAAATCCTGATGGAGAACGTCAAGCCCTCCGACTTCCGTACTATCAACGCCATCCGAAGGAGGTTCTTCCATGAGCCCGACGAGTCCCGCGACTGACGCCGGCGGCGCGGCCTCGACCCGCGGCGGCCTCGCCACGCTGGGCCCCGGCGCGCTGCGGCTGCGCGCGGCCCTCGACGGCGTGTTCACCGGCTGGGCGGCGGAGGTCGGCGCCACGGCCGTCCAGTACCCGCCCCTGATGCGCGTCGAGGACCTGCACCGGCTGGACTACTTCCAGAACTTCCCGCACCTGGCGATCCTCGGCGCGGCCCTGACGGAGGAGGCCGCGCCCGCGTACGCCACGGGCGAGCCGCGGCCGGACACGGTCCCGGCCGGTCATCTGACCGAGGCGGGATACGCGCTGCCGTCCGCCGCCTGCTACAACGTCTACCTGGACGCGGCCGGCCGGGACCTCTCCGAGGGCCCGCACAAGGTGACCACGGTGGCGACCTGCTTCCGCCGCGAGAGCCACTACGACGGGCTGCGGCGGCTGCTGGGCTTCACCATGCGCGAGATCGTCTGCGTCGGCACCCGCGACGACGTCCTGGAGCACCTCCGGCTCTTCCGCGAGAAGGTCTCGGAGCACCTGGCCGCACTCGACCTGCCGGTCGAGATCCAGGCGGCCTCCGACCCGTTCTTCGACGCGAGCGCGGGACGTGCCCTGATGGCCCAGCTCTTCCCGGTGAAGGAGGAGTTCGTCTTCGACGGGTCGCTGGCCATCGGGTCGCTCAACTTCCACCGCAACTTCTTCGGGGAGCGCTGCGACATCAGCACCGGCGGGGGCGAACCGGCCTTCACCGGCTGCGTGGCCTTCGGCCTGGAGCGCTGGATCAGCGCCCTCACCGCCCGGTTCGGACTCTCCGAGGACGAACTGGCCGACCGCGTAGAGGCGGTCGGCGGTCGGTGACCCGGGTCGTACCGGTCCCGGTGGCGCATCCCGCTCTGGCGGAGCGGGTCCCCGCCGGGACCGGGACCATCGAGGCGTGGTGGGCCGACGGACGCGGCCTGCCCGCCCCGGCGGTGGACGCCCTGGCGTCCACCGCGCTCGCGGCGGCCGAACGCCGCCGTTTCGGGGCGATGACCGATCCGCTGGCGCGGACCGAGTTCGTCCTCGCCCGCTCCGTGCTGCGCGGCGCCCTCGGCCGGGCCCGCGGCTGCCCGCCCGCCGACGTACCCCTGGACACCGACGGCGGCGGACGGCCCCTGGTGCCGGACGCCCCGGACACGGACGTGAGCATCACGCACAGCGGCGGCGTGGTGGCCGTCGCCCTCGGCACCGGCCTGCCGCCGGGCACCCGGATCGGCGTGGACATCGAGCACGTCCGCCCGGTGGCCCGGGACGGCGCGCTGGCCGGCCGCTACTTCTCCGCCGCCGAACGCGCCTGGTTGGACACGCACTCCGGCCCGGACCGGCAGCGGGCCTGGCTGGACATCTGGACCCGCCGCGAGGCCTGGGCGAAGGCGCTCGGCACCGGTCTGCGCGGTCTCCCCGGTGTCCCGGACACCCATCTCGGCCACGGCCGGTGCCCCCTGCGGCTGCCGCGGGGGTTCATCGGCTCCCTGGTGGCCCTGATCCCGGGGAGGGCCTCCCGGCCCTCCCTCCCACCCCCACCCCAACCCCTCACACCGAAGGAGCTCCCATGACCAACGGGAACGCCGAAGAGCAGCAGCTGTCCGTCACCGTGGTGGGCGGCCCCACCGTCGTCATCGACCTGGGCGGCCTGCGCTTCGTCACCGACCCCACCTTCGACGCCGCCGACTCGTCCTACAGCATGGGCCCGGTGGAGCTGCGCAAGCTGGAGGCACCGGCGCTGACCCCGGACGAGCTGGGCCCGGTCGCGGCCGTGCTGCTCTCGCACGACCAGCACCCGGACAACCTCGACGGCGCGGGCCGCGCGTTCCTGAAGACGGTCCCGCTGGTGCTCACCACCGAGCAGTCCGCGGAGCGCGTCGGCGGCACCGGCCTGGCCCCCTGGGCCGAGCACGTCCTGGAGCGCCCGGGCGGCGGCCAGGTCGTGGTGACCGCCGTCCCCGCGCAGCACGGCCCGGCGGGCACCGAGCAGATGCTGGGCGCCGTCACCGGGTTCTTCCTCAGCGGCGAGGGCCTGCCGACCGTGTACGTCAGCGGCGACAACGTCTCCCTGGAGCCGGTGCGCGAGCTGGCCCAGCGCGTCGACCACGACGGCATCGACCTGGCCGTGCTGCACGTCGGTGCCGCCCAGCTCGCCCCCTTCGGGCCGACGCTGCTGTCGATGACCGCCGAGCAGGGCGCCGAGGCCGCCGAGCTGCTGGGCGCGCGCCGGGTCCTCGCCGTGCACACCGAGGGTTGGGCCCACTTCACGGAGGGCGCGGACGCGGTCGCCGAGTCGTTCACCAAGGCCGGTTCGATCCGCCGCCTGGTGGTCGGGGACGAGGGCGCCCGGCTGGCGGTGTGACCCCGGACGCCGGACGGCCGGCGCCCCCGACCCGTCGCACCGGGCCGGGGGCGCCGGCCGTCCGGCGCGGGCGCGCGGGGCCGGTGCCCGCCACCGCCGGTGTGCGGCGGCGGGCACCGGCCCCGGTGTTCAGGCCCCCATCGCGTGGTAGCCGCCGTCGACGTGGACGATCTCGCCGGTGGTCGACGGGAACCAGTCGGAGAGCAGGGCCGCGCAGGCGCGCGCGGTGGCCTCGGTGTCGGTGACGTTCCAGCCGAGCGGCGCGCGGGCGGCCCAGTCGTCCTGGGTCCGCGCGAGCCCCGGGATGGCCCGGCCGGCGGTGGTGCGCAGCGGGCCCGCGGCCACCAGGTTGGACCGGACGCCGTGCGGCCCCAGCTCCCGGGCGAGGTAGCGGTTGGCCGACTCCAGCGCGGCCTTGGCCACGCCCATCCAGTCGTAGGCCGGCCAGGCCTGCGAGGCGTCGAAGGTGAGGCCGACGACCGAGCCGCCGGGGCTCATCATCGGCAGCAGGGCCGTGGCGAGCGCCGAGTAGGAGTACGCGGAGGTGTGGACCGCGGTGGCGACGTCCTCCCAGGGCGCGGTGAGGAACCCGCCGAGGCAGCTCGGCGGGGCGAAGGCGATGGAGTGCAGGACGCCGTCGACGCCGTCGAGGTGCTCGCCCACGGCCCCGGGGAGCGCCGCGAGCGCGTCCGGGTCGGTGACGTCCAGCTCCACGACCGGTGGCGGCTCGGGCAGCCGCCGGGCGACGAGTTCGACGAGGGACATCCGGCCGTAGCCGGTGAGCACGATCCGCGCGCCCTGTTCCTGGGCGACCCGGGCCGCGGCGAAGGCGATGGACCGGTTGGTGATCACCCCGGTGATCACCAGGCGCTTGCCCGCGAGCAGTCCGCCGCCGGGAGTCCGTTCCCCGGCGGCGGGCGCCGGGGGAGTGCCGGGTGTGGTGGTGGTCATCGGTTCAGTGCCCCATTCCCAGGCCGCCGTCGACGGGGATGACCGCGCCGGTCACGTACCCGGCGCGCTCCCCGGCGAGCCAGGCGACCGCGTCGGCCACGTCCCGGCCGTCGCCGGGGCGCCCGGAGGGTATCTCGGCCAGATGCGCGGACCTGCGGTTCTCGGGGAGCCCCGCGGTCATGTCGGTGTCGATGAAGCCGGGGGCCACCACGTTCACCGTGATCCCGGCGGAGGCGCACTCCCGTGCCAGGGAGCGCGCCATGCCGACCATGCCGGCCTTGCTGGCCGCGTAGTTGACCTGGCCCGGGTTGCCGCGCAGCCCGGCGACGGAGGAGACGAAGACGATCCGTCCCCACCGTCCCCGGAGCATCTTCGGCAGGGCCCGGCCGGCGCAGCGCCAGCCACCGGTGAGATTGGTGTCGAGGACCCGGGAGAACTGCTCCTCCCGCATGCGCAGCATCGGCCGGTCCTCGGTGATCCCGGCATTGGAGACCAGAATCTCCACGGGGCCGAGTTCCTGCTCGACGGTGGTGAATGCGGCGTCGATCTGCGCCGGGTCGGCGACATCACAGGGAACGGCGAGTGCCTTTCCCGTCGGAGGGGCGCTGCGATAGGTCACGGCGACCCAGTCGCCGCGGTCGAGGAATTCCTCGGCAATGGCGAGACCGATTCCTCTGTTTCCTCCGGTGACCAGAACTGTGCGCGGCAAATCGGTCCTCCGATTACTGGTGAATGGCGGCCCCCCGGCCGACGGGTCAGCCCTGTACGTTCGTGCTCTGGAATTCCTTCATGTAGTACACGTTGCTGATCCGCACCGCGGTCCAGGAGACGATGATGCGCTGGCCGATCGGCACGTCCTCGGGGTCCGTGTAGGTGTCGCCCGGCTTGAGGATGCCGCCGAGGCCGTCGATGACGGCGATGTCGTCGGTCAGGCAGCGCACGCTGCTCGGCTTGCCGATCATGCGGGTGCCGTTGTACGGGCCGGCGAAGGCGCCGGTGAAGTACGCGGCGATCTGGCTCCGGCTGGTGAGGTAGGCGCCGTTGCTCGGGATCATGTGGCCGTCGGTGGTGAACTGGGCGGCGAAGGTGTTCGCGTCGGCCGCGTCCCAGGCCGCGAAGAGGCGGTGCGGCACATCCAGAATGGCCTGCTGGGTGGGGGAGCACTTCGTGTTCTTCTTGGCGAGGGCGTCGGTTTCGACGTCGGTGGCGTTGGCCACGGTCGAGGCGCCGCTGACAAGCACCAGGGAAAGGGCGGCGAGCAGGATGCTGCGCGTACGTCTCATATGGAATCCCCCCGTAGTTCAGGCGAGTTGTTGTGCGAGCAGTCTAGGGGCAGTCGGAAAGAATGAAAAGTATCCGGCCAGTGCCCGTGGGGGTTTGCTGAAAGTTTGCCCGCGATGGTCGGGGACAAACTGTGTTCAGCATTCGGAATTCACTTTTCCGCTTGTTTCTCCGATACCGGTTCGACATGTACGGGAACTCCGTTGAATACGGCGGTCCCGGACAACGGGTCGACGACGGTGCCGTCGGTGAGCGCGTTGATGCTCACGCCCGGTTCGGCCGCCGCCCGGGGGAGCCGGGTGCGGTCGCGGCCGTGGCCCCAGCCGTAGGGCATGCTCACCACGCCCGGCCGCAGCCGGTCGGTCGGCTCCGCCGGGACCACGACCTCGCCGGTGCGGGAGCGGACCCGCACCGGGTCGCCGGCGGTGACGCCCAGCCGCCGGGCGTCCTCCTCGCTCATCTCCAGGGTGCAGCGGTTGGACCCGCCGGAGAGCGAGGCGATGTTGTGGGACCAGCTGTTGACGGATTTGAGCTGGCGGCGGGAGATCAGCACGAGCCGGCCGTCGTCCAGGTTGCGCATCCGGGCGGCGAGCCGCGGCAGGTCCGCGGTGATGGCGGGCGGGCACAGCTCGACCAGCCCCGAGGCGGTCATCACCACCTCGCGGCGGCGGGGCCGCAGCGGGCCGATGTCCACGCCGTTCGGCGCCTCCTTGAGCCGGGCCAGGTTCAGCCCGCCGGGGCGCACCCCGAACAGGTCGCCGACGGGGCCGAGGCGCAGCATCAGGTCGAGCCGCCGCTCCAGCGCGTCCTCGCCGGTCAGCGCGGCCTTCAGGTCGGCGGCCTCGCGGCGGGCGAGCGGGGAGCCGGGGCGGCCCCGGGCGGCCCGCAGCATCAGGTCGGTGAGCTGCTCGTCCACCCGCTCCCAGTCCCCGCCGGGGCCCTTGCCGGAGGCGATGAGCACCAGCCGGGCGAGGATCTCCGCCTCGCCGGGGCGCCCGGGCTCCAGGGCCCGCGCGGGCGGGGAGAAGCGGGCGTTGCGCCGGACCGAGCGGCCGGCCAGGACGACGTCGTAGTGCGGCGATTGGAGCGGCGACGGGGGCGGCAGGATCACCGAGGCGTGCCGGGTGGTCTCGTTGAGGTAGGGGTCGACGCAGACCATGAAGTCGAGTCCGGGCAGGACCTCGTCCAGCCGCTCGCCCTGGGGGGTGGCGAGCACCAGGTTGCCCGCGACGCACAGCAGCGCCCGCACCTGCCCGGGGCCGGGGGTGGCGATCTCGTCGGCGAGGGTGGCCGTCGGCAACTCGCCGTTGACCTCGGGCAGTTCGCGGACCCTGCTGTGCCAGCGCCCGGTGCGGAACGGCTCGGCCGGGCGGCGGGCCGCGTGCGGGGCCTCCCCGAAGAGCACCCCGCCGGGGCGGTCGAAGTTGCCGGTGACGATGTTGACGACGTCCACCAGCCAGCTCGTGAGGGTGCCGAACTCGGTGGTGCTGGTGCCCAGCCGCCCGTAGACGGCGGCGGTCGGCGCCGAGGCCAGGTCCCGGGCGAGCGTGCGCACGGTGTCCGCCGGGACCCCGCAAGCGGGGGCGATCTCGTCCGGCCCGAACTCCTTGACGTGCGCGGCCAGTTCGCCGAAGCCGGCGAAGCCCTCCCCGGGGTCGGTGGCCAGTCCCTCGCCGAGCAGGGTGTGCAGGATGCCGAGCAGCAGCAGGGGATCGGTGCCGGGCCGGACGGCTATGTGCTGGTCCGCGAGGTCCGCGGTGCGGGTGCGGCGGGGATCGACGACGACGAGGCGTCCGCCCCGGGCCCGGAGGGCCTTCAGCCGCCCCGGGAGGTTGGCGACGGTCCAGAGGCTGCCGTTGGACTCGGCCGGGTTGGCGCCCAGGACCAGCAGGTGGTCGGTGCGGTCGATGTCCGGCAGCGGGAAGGCGAGCGGGTCGCCGTACATCCAGCCGCAGGCCGTGCTCTTGGGCATGGTGTCGAGCGTCGTCGACGAGTAGATGTTGCGGGTGCCGAGCCGCTCCCGCAGCACCAGCATGTACAGGGGGAGGGCCAGGGTGTGGATGACGGGGTTGCCCATGTACAGGGCCACCGCGTCCTTGCCGTGCCGCTCAGCCGCCCCGCGTAACCCCCGGTCGACGGCGGCGAAGGCCTCCGCCCACCCGACCTCGTCGAAGCCTCCGTCGGGGCGGCGCACCAGGGGTGCGGTGAGCCGGTCGGGGTCGTCGTCGAACCGGCCGAGGGAGGCGCCCTTCGGACAGAGGTAGCCCTGGCTGAAAACGTCGTCGGGGTTGCCCCGGACACGGGTCACGGTCTCGCCCGACAAGGTGATGCTGAGGCCGCACGTCGCCTCGCATAACGGGCACACGCGCAGTGCCGTCCGATCCATCCCAGCCCCCGAACCCATTGATCGACTGCGCGTGCAGTTTAACCAGAAGAGTGAACGTGCCGCCCTGGTTTCGGGCACGGAACCGTCCCGGTTCCCCGGGCGGACGGGCACACCGCCCGGCCCGTCCGCCGTCCCTCGCGGGGGCCGCCGCGAGAGGCGCTTCCGCCCCGTCCGCGACCGGCGGGGGCGACGGTCCGGCCCCGGGCGAGGGCCCGGCCGGAGTCGTCCCGGCGGCCGGAACCGGTCGCCGCCGGGCGGTCCGTGAGGGGCCGCGCATGTCCGATAACCCTCCCCCGCCGGGCCGCCCCGGAGGGGCAGAACGGCTGCCCCGGGCGATCACCCCGGTGCTGGCGGCGCCGGTGGTCTCCACCGCCGGGACCTTCGCCCACTTTCCGGGGGAGCGCGGGGTCACGGCCGCGGTGGAGGAGGGGACGCTCCCGGAGGTGGTCGTCCCGGCGGCCCTCGCCTTCCGGACCGGCCCGGTGGCCGCCCTGCTCGACCGGCGGGTCACCGCCGACCGCACGGGGCTGTGGCCGACCGGGGCCCGGCGGACCCGGCACGTCTCCCGGGAGGCGCTGCGCGCGGGGCGGATCGGCGGGGAGGGCACCGCCGGGATCGGCGCCGACGGCGGGACCCGGCGGCCGCGCGGGGTCACCGGTCCCCGGACCGAACGGTGGCCGCCGGGGCGGAACGGGAGGGTACGGGGCCGGGGTTCCGGGGACGAGTGGTCCGAGGCCGGGGTCCGGTGCGGACCGGTGCGGATTGCGCGGACCGCCGGGGGGTGCCGACCGCCGCGGCGCCTTCCGCCCCGTCAGATGAGCGGCACCTCGGTGAACCGGGCCGCCACCCGCAGCTCCGCCCCGACGCGCTCCGCCGTGCGCAGCAGCTCCGGGAGGATGTCCGTCAGGCACTCCTCCGGCGTGCGGCGGGCTGCGTGGGCGGTCACGGCCACCGCGGCCACGGGCCGTCCCGCGCGGTCCCGCACCGGGGCGGCCAGGGTGCGCAGGCCGGGCTCCAGCTCGTCGTCCACCAGGGCGTGCCCGGTGGCGTCCGGCCCCGGCAGCAGCACCCGTCCGGCGGCGGTCGCGCCGGCCGGGAGGCGGCTGCCGAGGGTGACGTGGGCGCTCATCACGCGGGGCGTGCCCGCCCGTGCCGTGTACTGGATCTCCCCGCCGGAGTCCGCGAGCACCGCCAGCGCCACCGGCTCGCGGACCCGGTCGGCCAGCGCCGCCAGGTGCGGGTGCGCGATCCCGGGCAGCGAGCCGCGGGAGAGCGGCGGGAAGCCCAGGGAGAGCACGCGCGGGGTGAGGACGAAGGCCCGGCCGCTCCGGGCCACCAGGCCCGCGTGGACATGGGTGATCAGGGCCCGCCGGACCGTCGCGCGGGGCAGCCCGGTCGCCTTCGCCGCCTCGGCGAGGGTGAGCGAGGGCCGCGCCTCGTCGAAGGCCGTGAGCACGGTCAGACCGCGTGCCAGGGACTCCACGAACCCCCGGCCGAGTTCCTGCTTGGACGCCCCCGTCCAGGCGGCCAGTCCGGCCGGGGCGGGGCGGGGAGCCGCGGGCGGCGCGGTGCGCAGCTCGTCCTCCATGGCCGCGACCGCGGTGCGCAGCCGGGGGAGGAGGGTCCGGCGCAGGTCCCCGGCGGTGTGCCGGCTGGTGTGGCTCACCACGCTGGCCACACAGGCCACCCGGCCGGTCCCCGGGTCCCGCACCGGCACCGAGACCGCGACGAGGCCGGGTTCGATCAACTGGTCGTCGAGCGCGTACCCGCGGGCCGCGGCCGCCGCCGCCCGCTCCTCGAAGTCGCCGTCCCCGGTGGGGTGTTCGCGCGGCGGTACGGCGGGGAAGCCGAGGTCGCGGGGGTCCCCGGAGCGCCGCCGGCGCCAGCGGAGCCAGGCGTCCCCGTCCCACTCGGCCGCGAACAGGGGGCCGGGCGCGGTGCGTTCGGCGGGGAGCAGGTCGCCGATGCGGAAGCTCAGGGACATCGCCCGGCGGCGGGTGGCCTGGTGGATGAAGCGGACGCCGTCACGGTCCGCGACCGCCAGCGAGACCGACTCGTCGAGCGTGTCCGCCAGCCGGTCCGCGCGGGCGCCCAGCAGGGCGGGGAGGCGCAGCGAGGCGAGGTAGGCGTTGCCCAGTTCCATCAGCCTCGGGGCCAGGGTGACCTCCCGGCCGTCCAGGCGGACGTACTCCATGCGCGCCAGCGTCGCCGCGACCCGGTCGACCGTGGAGCGGGCCAGCCCGGTGGCCCGCTCCAGCGCGCTGAGGCCGAGGGTGCCCCCGTCGGCGTCGGTCAGCCGCCGCAGCACGGCGATACCGCGCAGCAGGGGGGCCACGGCCTCGGCCGGTGCGTCCGCCTCCGGCGGCGTCCCCGCCGGTCCGTCCGCGGCGGGGACGACGTCGTCGGTGGGGTGTGCGGGAAGGGCGGGCATCGGTTCTCCGGTACGGCGGGCGCGGCAGCCCTACCGTAATGCGCCGGTGTCCGGAGGGCGCTCCCGCCCGGTGACCGGGGGCGGTGCGCCGGTGCCGGGCCCTTCCCTTACGGGTGCGACCGGTACGGATGGGACCGCCTGCCGTGGGTGACCGGTACTCCCGGTGCCCCCGGTGTTCGCGGCCGGCGCCGGGGCCCGGTCGCCCGGTCCCACGGCGGCGCGTTCGGTGCGCCCCGCCCGGCCGGTGCACGCGGCGGTGACGTGGTGTCCGTACCCGGACCGGCGTCCGGCGCGGGCGGCTCGGGGCGGCGCGCCGGTGGCCGGGCCCCTCCTATACGGGTGCGACCGGTACGGGTGGGACGGGCCGCCGTGGGTGACCGGTGCTCCCGGTGTTCGCGGCCGGCGCCGGGGCCCGGTCGCCCGGTCCCACGGCGGCGCGTTCGGTGCGCCCCGCCCGGCCGGTGCACGCGGCGGTGACGT
>NZ_JBVKAT010000016.1:0-22192 GCF_055598485.1 Streptomyces sp. NPDC107521 | reverse complement strand
GCTCGGGGCGGCGCGCCGGTGGCCGGGCCCCTCCTATACGGGTGCGACCGGTACGGGTGGGACGGGCCGCCGTGGGTGACCGGTGCTCCCGGTGTCCGCGGCCGGCGCCGGGGCCGGTCGCCCGGTCCCACGGCAACGCGATGGGTGTGCCCGTGCCCGTGCCCGGCCCGTGCACTCGGCTCGCACCTGGCACCCGTACGTGCCCCGCCCGCGTATCCGGCACCGTGCCCCCCCCCGGCTCCCCGGCACCGTGCCCCCCCCGGCTCCCCGGCACCGTGCCCCCCCCGGCTCCCCGGGCCCGTGCACCCCGGCACCCCGGGCCCGGCGCCCGGCGGTCCCGTCCTGGCCGCACGCGAGGGCACGCCCGCGCTCGCGGCCCCGTCACCGCCGGGTGATCCGTATCCGGTGGTCGCCCTTCAGGTCGGCGGAGGCGACGGCGATGGTGATGCCCCGGCGCGGGTCCCGGAAGGTCTCGCCGGGGGTGAACGCGGCGTCCGACAGCTCGGCGTGGACGTTGGGGCTGCGGGTGCACCCCCCGCTGTCCCGGCGGGAGTCGAAGACCCTCACCGGGCCCATCCCGGTGTCCACGCCCGCGTCGATCCGGTAGATCAGGACGCCCGGACGGCACACCACCTCGTCGTTGCCCTCGCGGGTGCGCAGTTCCACCGCGTAGCCGCTGCGCCCGTCCAGCGGGACGACCACCAGCTTGTCGCCGCCGTCCTTGCGGGCCAGCGGCGTCAGCGTGTACTCCGTCGTCCCCGGCGCCGACGCGCAGTGCACCTGGGAGGGGTCCAGCCAGCCCAGCTTCCACTTGTGCCAGCCGAGCAGGTCGTTGTCGGCGCCCCAGTCCTCGCTCATGATGTCCCAGTGGCCGACCGCGCCCCCGCCGTCCTGGGTGTAGAGGTCGGGGAGCCCGAAGACATGGCCGTTCTCGTGCGGGAGCACCCGGTAGCCGGTGCGGTCGTAGGAGCCGGAGCCGTCGTCCTGGCGGGAGTAGACGAAGGACGCGTTGGCCACGGGCACCCCGTCGGCCACCGGCGCCTCGGCGTTGCCCGCGAAGGTCACCGACAGCACCGTGTCCAGGGCGGACGGGCCCGCGTTCGGGGTGACCAGGACGTTCAGCAGGTCGTACGCGCCGAAGTCCACCTTCTCGTCGGCCGCCGCCACCAGGTCCTGGACCAGCTCGCGGTACCCGGGCTCGAAGGGCGCCCCGCGCTCTATGCCGTACTCGGCGAACGGCTTCGGCATGCGCAGCCAGTCGTGGACGGGGGCCTCGGGGCGGTAGTCCAGACGGCCGTAGGAGCTGGTGCGGAACCACTCCTGGGTCTGCGGGAAGAACTCGCCGTAGCGGTCGAGGGCCTTGCCCTCGCCGGGCGCGTCGGAGAAGTCGATCATCAGGGTGAGGGCGCGGACCGTGCCCGTGGAGCGGGCGTAGCCGGAGGAGGTGGGGACGCCCTCCGACATCTGGATCTCGGGGCCGCCGCTGATCGCGCAGGGCGCCTGCCCGGAGATCCGGGGGAGGACCGCCGGACCGGGCCCCGCCGACGTGGTGGCACCCGGCACGAGTCCGCCGGTGCCCGCCGAGGTGCTGACCGCGAGGGTGAGGACGCCCACCGCGGCCAGCGAGACCCGCCGGCGGCGGCGTATGCGGCGGCCCGACGGCGCCACCGGGGGCTGCGGCACCGGGGGCACCTGCGGCTGCGGCGACACTGGCACCTCCCGGGACCCCGGCAGCCGTCCGTCGCCGGCCGCCCTTGGGCCCACCCTGTGCCGGGGCGGGCGCGGGCGCGCGCTGGGGAGCCCGATCGTGGGTTTCTCACCGGTAGCCGCCGGACGGGTGAAGGGCCCGGGTGGCGCCGGCCCGCCCGGACCGGTGGCGCCGCGCGGTCCGAGAGGGGCGGCGCCGCGCGGTCCGAGAGGGGTGGCCGGGGACGGGTACGGGTGCGGCGGACCGGCCGGTCCGCCGCACCCGTACCCGCCGGCCGGCGGACACGCGCCCCGCGCCGCCGTCAGGCGAGGGAGCGCCCGCGGGGGAGCGGCGGGTTGAAGGGGGAGGGGGCGGCGAGGGCCCACCGCTGGGGGACCGCGTGGCGGATCTCGACCACGCGGTCGATGTCGAAGTCGACGAACTTCAGCGCCCCCGGCAGCTCCTCGGCGCGCCGCCGGTCCCAGTCGACGCTCGCCCTGCCGGTGAGCTGGAGGGTGTGGCCCCGCTCCCAGTCCAGGAAGAGCAGCCCGCAGGACGGGTTGAGATGGAGGTTGCCCAGGGTCATGTAGAAGGAGTTGCCGACGTAGTCCGGCCAGGACAGCCGGCGCTCCCCGGCGGTCACGAACCCCGGGGTGCCGCCCCGGTGCGAGGCGTCGGCGCCGTGGTCCGGGGAGTGGCTGGCGATGAAGAAGGTGTCCGCCGCCCCGATCAGGCGCCGCTGCTCCGGTGACAGCCCGTCCCCGGTCACGGCGGGCTCCGGTGCCGGGGGCGGGGTGTCCCCGGGCTCCAGGAGGACCCGGCGCTGGATGTACTTGGGGCAGTTGCCCAGCACCTGACCGGCGCGGAACAGCAGCACGTCGCCGTCCCGCCGGGCCGCCCCGTTCAGCCTGATCCGGCGGGCGGTGTGCGGGTCGACGGCGACCATGCCGACGTCCCGCGCGGTGCCGAGGGCGTCCCGCAGCGGATCGCCCGGCGCGGGCAGCGAGCCGACCAGCAGCCGGTGCCGGTCGACGGGGGCGATGAAACCGGCGTCCCCGGCGACGACGGACGCCCAGACGGCGCCCCCGGCGTCGGCACCGCCCAGGAAGAGCAGGTGCTGCCGCTCCAGGAAGTGCGCGAACGGCGGCTCGATCACATCGCGGAACATCGGTGTGCCCCAGCCCGGGTGGCCCTCGCCCGCCCGCCGCTGCACGGCCTGCTCGCCCTCGTGGTGCGGCGCGCTCGTCATACCCGTCTCCTCGTGTCCCGCCGTGCCGCCGGGACGCGCCGGCCCCGGTGGATGTCGTGTGGTGCGTGGTGTCCACGCCGTCGCGTGGTCCCACCGCTCGTGCCGGCTGTGCTACCCATGCCCGGGCCGTCCTCCCCACGATGCCTGATGGAATGTCAACTCACTTGCTGATCAAGGTGGTTCACGCGTCCGGCGCTTCCTCCGGACGGACCCCGGGTCCGGTCGCCCCGTGCCTCCCCGCCCGGCCCCGGCGGCCCTTCGCGCCTCCCCGGGCCACCGGCGGGTGTCGGCCACCCGGGGCCGCGCGGTCCGGTGGCGCGCCGGTGCGGACCGGGTGCCCGGCGGCGGTGGGGGCGCCGGGGAGCGCGCCGCCCTCCCGATTGACGAATCGCGCACGGCCCATGACCGAGTTGCGTCCTGTGCGTGGCCCGATCGGAACGGGTCGCGACCATGGCCCGGGAGCACGTCCGCGCAGCCAGGGGCCGGTGCGGAGGCAGCGGAACGTGTCCGGTGGACCACCCTGCGTACGAATCTCTCTGTAGAAAACCAGCAGCCTGGTATGTTCCAATGAACCCGGCTAAGGGATGCAAGGGGTGCCATCCGCGCTCACCAGGGCGCGGCGGCCGCAAGGGTGCGGCCAGTTGGGCGGAATACCCCTGAATCCTCGTCAGACGGGGGGTTTGGTCAATGACGCGTGTGGGCGTTCGGACTGAAAGCCAGACCGTTGTCCGCTTCAGTGTGGCCGCGCGGTCCCACGACTGCGTGCAGATTGTCCGTGACCATGACGAAGAGCCGAGCGGTACGATCGTGAGCAATCGCTTCGGTGAAGTACGGGCCCTGCTCGTCGAGGGCGGTCCGCGCGAAATGATCAGACCGAGCCGTCTGCTGCAGACCCACAAGGAGGGCTATCTGAGCATATGCCGGCCCCTGGCCGGCGAGATATTGGTGTTCCAGGACGGGAAGCACGCCACCGCCTGCGGGGCGCAGCTCGTCTGCTACGACAGCTCCCGTCCGTACAAGGTCGTCATGCCGGAGCGGTTCCGCGCGGTGACCCTCATGATCCCCCGGCGCCTGATGGGCCTGACGGCCAAGGACACCGAGGTGCTCACCGCCCGGGCGTGGCCCGGATCGCACGGGCTCGGGGCGCTCCTGTCCAATCTGCTGGTCGGCCTGGAGGAGCACGGCGAGTACGTCGACACCGGCATTGACCTGCTGGGGGGCTGCGTGGCCGGGCTGGCCGCGGCGCTCTTCGCGGAGCGGCTGCGCTCGCTGGCCGAGGAGTCCGGGAACGGCCGGCCGACGCTGATGCTGAGCATGCAGGCGTTCATCCGGGAGCGGCTCTCCGACCCCGATCTCTGTCCCACCGCCGTGGCCCAGCGGCACAACGTCTCCCTGCGCTACCTCCAGAAGATGTTCCACCAGCACAACACCAGCCCGGCCCGGTGGATCAGGGACGAAAGGCTGGCCCGCTGCCGCGCCGAACTGGTCGACCCGCGTTTCGACCACCTCTCCATCGCGGCGATCGGAGAACGGTCCGGATTCTACGGGGCGTCGCACCTCAGCCGCCTTTTCAGGGACCGGTACGGAGTCACTCCCCGTGAATTCCGGAAGAGCCGCGGAGCGGTTCTCGCCGAATGACGCACGATGCGCTGTTTCCCTTCAAGGTTGTTCTCGATCTTACGGAAAGGCAAGGCATTGTCCAGCTTCGAATTCCCCGGAGAGTACTACGAGATCATGCGGGGGGATTTCCGTGATCTCACTGCCGAGACGGAGTTCCTGTCCTCCCTCGCACCGGCCGGCGGGCGCGTGCTCGACCTCGGCTGCGGGACCGGTGCCAACCTCCGGGAGCTGGGTGCGCGGGGCTTCTCCTGCCTGGGAGCAGACCAGAGTGCATGTTTTATCGAGTACGCGCGTGGCAGGGGCGGCGAGGGCGTCGAGTACGTCCACGGGCGGGCCGAGGACTTCGTCACCGATGACCGGTTCGATCTGGTCTACAGCCTCTTCATGACGCTCAACTACCTGCCCCGGGCGGAGCTGCGCGGGGTGCTGCGGAAGGTCCGGGGGCTGCTGCGGCCGGGCGGCCACGTGGTGCTGGAGTTCGGCCATCTGCTCAACTTCGTCGAGGGCTTCCAGCAGCACACGGTGGGCCACCACCGGGGCGACGACGGGGTGCTCATCACCCGGCTCGCCCGCCAGGCGATCAACCCGCACGCCGCGAACTGGCGCAACGAGGAGACCCTCCTCGTCCGCGACCGCGAGGGCCGGGTCTCCCTGTACGACAACTTCTTCGACCAGGCGGTCCTGACCGGCCCGGAGGTGCGGGACCTGCTGGACGACGCGGGGCTGAGGACCGTCGCGGAGTACGGCGGCTTCCGCAAGGAGCCCGCCCCCTTCCACGGGCGCGGCCCGCTGGTGATCGTGGCGACCGCGAAGGACGGTGAGTCGGAATGACGAACTCCGGCAGCGCGACGCCCTCCGTCGACGGAACGGCCCCCCGCGACGGGACCGCCCCCGGCACCCCGGCACCCCCCGGCACCCCGGCACCCCCCGGCACCCCGGCACCCCCCGGCACTCCGGCACCCCCCGGCGTCTCGGTCCTCGACGGCGGCCCCCCCGTCCCCCTGGACGTGGCCGACCTCGGCGAGACCCTCGTACGGGCCGCCGCGCGCGAGGGCGCCGGCGAGCAGCGCCTCCGGTTCGTCCGGGCCGACGGCTCCGAGGAGGGCCGGTCGTACGGGCGGCTGCTCGACGACGCCGCCCGGATCCTCGGCGGCCTCCGCGCGGCGGGCGTGCGGCCCGGGGAGACCGTGGTCCTCCAGGTGGCCGAGGACCCCGAGCTGCTGACCGCCTTCTGGGCCTGCGTGCTGGGCGGCTTCGTCCCCATGCCGGTCAACGCCGGCGCCACCGCCGAGCAGCGCGCGGCGGCCCCCGGACTGCTGCACCGGGTCTGGGACGGCTACGGCGCCCCCCGCGTCGTCACCGGCCCCGGCCAGGAACTGGCCCCCGGGACCACGGCCGACCCGCGCTGGGCGGGGGCGTGGCTCGGGAGCACCCGCGACCTGCTGGCGCACGCCCCCGACCGGGACCGGTACCGGGCGGACACCGACGCCCCGGCCGTGCGGCTGCTGACCTCCGGCAGCACCGGTGTGCCCAAGGCCGTCGAGCTGACCCACCGCAACGTGCTGAGCCGCACCGCGGCCACCGCGCGCGTCAACCGGCTGCACCACGGCACGCACAGCTTCAACTGGATGCCCCTGGACCACGTCGGCGGCCTGGTCATGTTCCACGCCCGGGACGTCCACCTCGGCTGCCACCAGGTGCACGCCCGCTTCGAGTGGGTGCTCGGGGACCCGCTGCGCTGGCTCGCCGCGATGGACCGGCACCGTTCCGACACCACCTGGGCGCCGAACTTCGCCTTCGGGCTGATCAACGACCAGGCGGACCGGCTCGCCGGGCGCACCTGGGACCTCTCCCGGGTGCGCTACATCATGAACGGCGGTGAGGCCGTCCGCAGCGGCGTGGTCCGCCGCTTCCTGGAGGTGCTCGCCCCGTTCGGGCTGCCGTCGGACGCCATGTACCCGGGCTGGGGCATGTCGGAGACCAGCGCCGGGGTGGCCGACTGCGAGTTCTCGGCGGTCGGCGCCGGGGACGAGCGCCACGTCCCCGTCGGCCGTCCGCAGCCCGGCACCGTGCTGCGGGTGGTCGACGACCGCGACGAGCCGGTGCCGCTCGGCGACACCGGCCACCTCCAGGTCGGCGGCGTCGCCGTGACCTCCGGCTACTACCGCAACGAGGAGCAGAACCGGGCCTCGTTCACCGCCGACGGCTGGTTCCGCTCCGGCGACCTCGCCTACGTCCGCGACGGCATCCTCACGGTGACGGGCCGGGCCTCCGACGTCATCCTGCTGGACGGCGTCCCCCACCAGGGCCACGAGATCGAGGCCCGGGTGGAGGAACTCGACTGCGTCGTGCCCTCGTACACGGTGGCCTGCGGGGTGGGCGCGGCGGACGGCGCGGGCGAGGAGCTCGCGGTCGCCTTCCACCCGCGCGAGGGCGTGGACCCGGTGGAGGCCCGGGAACGGGTGCGCGCCCGGGTGGCGGACGCCTTCGGGGTGCGGATCGTCCATGCCGTGCCGGTCACCCGGGAGGACGTGCCCAAGACCGGCATCGGCAAGCTGCGCAGGGCCCAACTGCGCCAGTGGCTGGAGGAGTCGGGGGCCGTCGGACGCTCCGCCGCGGCCCCGGCGTCCGCCTGATCCGCGCCGGACGGGAGCATCCCGGGCGGTGGTGCCGGGGCCGGGTCCCCGGCACCACCGCCCGGTCCGGGAGGGAGTGACGCGTGTCCGCGATGACCGCGCTGATCGACACCACGGAGATGTATCTCCGCACCGTCTACGAACTGGAGGAGGAGGGGGCGCCGCCGCTGCGGGCCAGGATCGCTGAGCGGCTGGGCCACAGCGGACCGACCGTCAGCCAGACCGTGGCGCGCCTGCGGCGCGACGGGCTGGTCCGGATCGCCGGTGACCGCCGGGTGGAACTGACCGCCGAGGGAGGACTGCTGGCGACGCGGGTGATGCGCCGGCACCGGCTGGCCGAGTGCCTGCTGGTCGAGGTGATCGGCCTGGAGTGGGAGCTGGCGCACGTCGAGGCGTGCCGCTGGGAGCACGTGATCACGGACGCGGCCGAGCGCCGCATCGCGGAGCTGCTGCGGCACCCGGAGCGCTCCCCGTACGGCAATCCGATCCCGGCACCCGACGGTCCGGGCGGTCCGGGGGCCCGGGCCGTGCCCCGGGACGCGGGACTGGTGAGCCTGGCCGAGGTGGACCCGGGGCCGCGCGGCAGGACCGTGGTCGTGCGCTGCCTCGGCGAACCCCTCCAGTCGGACCCGGGGCTGATGCACGCGCTGCGCGCCGCCGGGGTGGAACCGGGTGCCGAGGTGACGGTGACGGCGGCCCGCGTGGGCCTGCTGGTCGGCGCCCCGGGCGGCACCGGCCCGGTGCACCTGTCCGACGGCGACGCCCCGCACGTCCTGGTCGCCCGGCCGGGCGCGGGTGAGGGGCCGTTGGGCGGTGGGGGACCGGTCCGGCCCGGGTGAGCCGGGCGCCGCCGGAGTCCCGCCGCCGTCCGTGCCGGACGCCGCCGCCCGAAGGACCGGAGCCCGCCGGTGCCGTTCCGCCCCCGTGCTCAAGGGAGGCGGCACGGCGCCGGCGGGCCCCTGCGTCGCGCGGGGGCCAACGTCCGCCGCGCGGAGCCGTGGTGGGGGCGCGGCCCGCCGTACTCCCCGGGTGGGCCGGCGCGTCGGGGGCACGTCCGCGCCCCTGCCTCCGTGTTCCCGCGGCTCCTTCCCCGGCCCGGCCTCTCGCCGTGCCCGTTCCTCTCCTTCTCCCTCTCCGTATCCGTGTCCGTCCCCGCCGGGCCCGGGCGCGGGCGGGCCGTGGGCCCGTCCGCGCCCGGGCCCGCGGTCACCCGTGGGTGCCGCGGCTCCGCGCGTAGTGGCGTGCCGCCTTGGCGCGGTTGCCGCACAGGGCCATGGAGCACCAGCGGCGGGTGCCGTTGCGGGAGGTGTCGAGGAAGTACCGGATGCAGTCGGGCTGGTCGCAGAGCCGGATGCGGTCCGCGGCCGTGGTCAGCAGCCGGAGGTAGTCGTGGGCGGCCGTCCAGGCCGCGCCCCAGACCGGGTCCGTGACCTCGGCGCGCTCGCCGGGTCCCGCACCGGTCAGGACGGGTCTGATGCGGCCGTGGTCCAGGATCGCGTCGACCGGCCGGGCGGCCTCGTCGGTGCCCGGCCGGTCGACGGCGGCGTACAGCGCCGCGCGGGTCGCGCGCACCGCCTCCAGTGACGCCCCGTCGGCGGGGAAACGCTCCGCCAGTCCATGTCCCGACAGCCATACCCGCAGGCCGTCGGGGGTTTCGAGCAGATCGTGCAGTTGTCCGTGCTCCTGCCACCGCGTGTTCAGGAGATCGAGGGCGAGTGGCTCGCCGACGAACGGACGTGGGTCGATCTCGGTCATCGCACCATCCTCCATCCGAATCCATTTCTAACCCCTCAAGCGTACGTGACCGGTTGCGAGAGGCATGCCTAACCCTTAAAGTCACTTTCGTTGGTTAGTCCGGCCGGTGTGTGCGGACGGACCAAAGTGCGTGCGCGTTCGCGCGAGAGGGGAGGGTCCGCCGTCCCTAGCGTGAGGACTGCGCGAGACCGGCCGGACCGCTCGTCCACCGCCGCCCGGGGTCGCCCGTCCGGCTGCCCCGTGGGGCGGCTGGCCGGTCGTCGCGCCCTAAGAGAGCGAGTACGCAGCTATCAGGAGGGGTTTCAATGACTGTGACGGAGACTCTCAATCCCATGACCGACGAGGACCGCGGCCCCGCCACCGCGGCGGAGATCCTGGCCCGCGCACGGGCCCTGGCCCCGCTGCTGCGCGAGCGTTCCGAGGAGATCGCGCGCAACCGGCGCCTTCCCGAGGACGTGGTCCAACTGGTCCGCGACACGGGCGTCTTCCGCATCGGCATGACCAAGGACTGGGGTGGCCCCGAGCTGACCTTCGCCGAGCAGACCGAGGTGATCGAGGCGCTCTCCTACGGCGACCCGGCCGCCGGCTGGTGCGCCATGATCGGCATGGACACCTGGATCTACGCGGGCTACCTGGACGAGACGGTCGTCAAGGAGATGCTCGCCAACCCCGATGCGATCACCGCAGGTCTGATCTTCCCCGTCGGCCGCGCCGAGCGGGTGCCCGGTGGCTACCGGGTCAACGGCCGCTGGCCCTTCGGCAGCGGGATCAGCCACGCCGACTGGGTCGTCGGCGGTTGCGTGGTGCACTCCGACGGCGAGCCGGAGCCGGGCGCGGACGGCGCCCCGGTGAACTGGCGGCTGATCGTGGCCCCCCGCGAGCAGTTCGAGCTGGTGGACACCTGGCACACCACCGGACTGGCCGGCAGCGGCAGCATGGACTACCGGGCCAACGACCTGTTCGTGCCGGAGGAGCGCTCCTTCGACTTCACCACCCCGCGCGGCGACGGCCCCCTCTCCGCCCCCGACGCCTTCCTCGGCAACGTGCCCGGCGTGCCGCTGGGCATCGCCCGCGCCGCCCTGGACCACGTGCGCGAACTGGCCGCCGGCAAGGTCGAGAAGGGCACCGGCGTCCCGTGGGCCGAGAGCTACCGGGTGCAGACGGCCATCGGCCAGGCCGAGATGGAGCTGGCCGCGGCCCGCTACGCGGTCTACGGCACCCTCGACGAACTCTGGGACCGGCTGGAGGCGGGGCAGCAGCCGACGCCGGACCAGCAGGTCTCCTCGGCGCTGGCCCGCGTCAACGCCTTCCGGACCGCGCGGTCGATCGTCACCCGCCTCGCCGACCTCGTCGGCACGGCGTCGATCTACCGCAGCTCCCCGCTCGACCGCTGGGTCCGCGACCTGCACACGATGTGCCAGCACATCCTCGCGCAGGAACAGATCGTGCAGTCCGCCGGAGCCCACCTCCTCGGTGGCACGCCTCTGGCGCCCTTCCCCCTCGGGCTCAAGGGATAACCCCGGGCACGGTGCTCGCCGGCCGGTGGGACGGGCCCGTTCCGCCCATCGGCCGCACCGCCGGCAACGGACGCAATGACCGGCAACTGACTAGATGAGGACAGGACATGGCAACTTCCAGTGAAGTGAGAGTCGACGTCACACCCCCCGAGGCGGGAAAGCCCGGCGGGGACAGGTGGGGCGTCCGCGAGTGGGGTCTGCTCGTCAGCGTGTGCGCGGCATTCTTCCTGGACGCCCTCGACAACATCATGGTCGGCATCGCGGTCCCGCCGATCCAGGCGGACCTGGGCATGAGCACCGCGTCCGTCCAGTGGGTGGTCAGCTCCTACGTCCTGGGCTTCGGCGGCTTCCTCCTGCTCGGCGGGCGCATGGCCGACCTGCTGGGACGGCGCCGCATGTTCCTCATGGGCGTCGCCGTCTTCGCCGTGGGCTCCCTGGTCGGCGGACTGACCAACGACGGACTCGTCGTCATCATCGCCCGCTTCGTGATGGGCATCGGCGCCGCGTTCACCGCGCCCGCCAGCCTGTCCATCATCATCACCAACTTCCGCGAGGGCCCCCAGCGCAACCGCGCGGTCGGCATCTACACCGCCTGCGGCGCGGTCGGCTACTCCACCGGCGTCATCGTCGGCGGCGCCCTGACCGAGATCAACTGGCGCTGGACCTTCCTCCTCCCGGTCGTCGTCGCGCTCGTCGCCTTCGCCGGTGCCGTCGTCCTCGTCCCCCGCGACGTGCGCAGCACCCTGGGCACCGGCAAGTTCGACGTCGCCGGCGCCGTCAGCGTCACCGCCGCCATGCTGCTCTTCGTCTACAGCATCGTCGAGGCCCCCAACGCCGGCTGGACCTCCGCGCGCACCCTGGGCACCTTCGCCGCCGCCGTCGTCCTGCTCGCAGTCTTCGTCGCCGTCGAGCGCCGCGCCGAGCAGCCGCTGCTCCGCCTCGGCCTGCTGCGCAACCGCGCCCTGGTGGGCGCCAGCCTGGTCGCCGCGGCCATCCTCGGCACCTACATGAGCTTCCAGTTCATCGGCGGCCTCTACCTCCAGTCGCTGCGCGGCTGGTCGCCGATGGAGATGGCCCTCGCCTTCCTCCCCGTCGGCCTCCTGATCATGACGATCGCCCCCCGGGCCGGGAAGCTCATCGCCCGCTTCGGCATCCACTGGATGATCTTCGCGGGCTTCGTCGCCTACACCGCCTCCTACCTGCTCTTCCTGCGCATCGACGAGACCTCCTCCTACCTCTGGGTCATCCTGCCCAGCGTCGTCCTCATCGGCATCGCCTTCCCCTTCTCCTTCCCCGCCGCCAACGTCCAGGCCACCAACGGCGTCGCCGACTCCGAGCAGGGCCTGGCGGCCGGTGTCCTCCAGACCGGGTACCAGGTCGGCGCGGCCGTCGTCCTCGCGATCGTCACCGCCACCATGGCCGCCGACGGCGACGGCGGCACCTCCGCCACCCTGTCCGGCTACCACTCCGGCCTCTACGTGGTCACCGGCATCTCCGTGGTCACCATGGTCCTCACCCTCGTCGCCGCCCTCCGCGCCTCCTCGCGGCGCCGCGCCGAGGCCGCCCGCAGCGGCTCCTAGGGGCTTTCGTTCGGGTCGGGCCGGACCCCGCGAGCCCGGCGTGATCCAAACGAGAGGCCCTGGAGGTCCCGTCCCGCGGCCCGTCGCGGCACGGCCGCACCGTCCACCGAGCCCCGGCCGGCGTCCCGCCCCCTGCCCCCTCCCCGGGGAGCGGGCGGGACGCCGGCCTCTTCCCCGAATGCCGGATGCGCGGTGACCGCAGTCCGGCATAGTCGGCTTGCCCGGGCGGCACCGACCGACCCGGCGGGACCAGGAGTTGAGCAGATGGACCGCAGCGGGCAGTGCCCCTTCGTCATGGACCCGGACGGGAGCGACATCCACGGCGAGATCGCCCGGTTACGCGACCGGGGACCGGTGACACAGGTCGAACTCCCCGGCGGAGTGGTCGTCTGGTCGGTCACCGACGACGCCCTGATCCGCGCGCTCCTGCTCGACCCGAGGGTGTCCAAGGACGCCTACCGGCACTGGCCGGACTGGAACGACGGCACGGTCCCCGCCGACTGGCCGCTGGCCATCTGGGTCTCCGTGCGGAACATGGTCACCGCCCACGGCGAGGACCACACCCGGATGCGCCGGCCGGTCGCCTCGGCCTTCACCCGGCGCCGGATCGCCGCCCTGCGCCCCCGCATCCAGCGCACGGCCGACGACCTCCTCGACGCCATGGCCGCCGAACCGCCGGGCCGGCCGCTCGACCTGCGCGAGAGGTACGCCCACCCACTGCCCCACCTCGTGATGTGCGACCTGTTCGGCATCCCCGAGGAGTACCGCGCCGGACTGCACCGGATCATCAAGGGCTTCTTCCGCACCTCCGCCTCCGCCGAGGAGGCGCGGGCCAACGCGGAGGCCCTGCACACCACCGTCGCGGACTTCCTCGCCCACAAGCGCGGGAACCCGGGCGACGACCTCACCTGCGACCTCATCGCCGTCCGCGACGAGAACGGCGCCGCCCTCACCGAGGAGGAACTCGCCGACAACCTCATCCTGCTGTACACGGCCGGGTACGAGACCACCGTCAACCTCCTCGACCACGCCGCCCACGCCCTGCTGCGCGACCCGGAGCAACGCGAGCTGGTCCGGCGGGGGGAGGCCGGCTGGGACGACGTGACCGAGGAGGCGCTGCGCCACGAACCGCCGGGCGCCCACGCGATCCTGCGCTACGCCGTCGAGGACATCGACACCGGCGGGACGGTGATCCGCCGGGGCGATCCGATCATGATCTCCTACGCGGCGGCCGGACGGGATCCCGCGCGGCACGGGGAGGACGCGGACCGCTTCGACGTCACCCGGCCCACCCGCCGGGAGCACCTCTCCTTCGGCCACGGCGCCCACCACTGCCTGGGCGCGCCGCTGGCCCGGCTGGAGGCGTCCATCGCCCTCGGCTCCCTCTTCGGGCGGTTCCCGCGGCTGGCGCTCGCCGACCCGGACCGGTCGCCCGCGCCGCAGCGGTCGTTCATCTCCAACGGGCACCGGGAGCTGATGGTCGTCCTGGACCACGAGGCCGTCGAGGACTGACGGGAGGCCACCGGCCGCGGCGGGCGGCGGGTGGCGGACGTCGGCGGGCGAGGGCGGGCCGGGGCGGCGCGGCGGGGCGCGGGGCCGCGCGCGGTCACGGCCCCCGCCCCGGCCCGCCGACCCGTCGGCCCCGGGGTCCCGGGACCCCGGGGCCCGCGCCCGGACCGCCGGGGGCACCGCTCGGCCGGGGATCCCGTGCCGGATCCCGTGCCGGACCGCGCCGCCGGGAGGCGTCCTCGGCCCGGCGGCGCGGCGCCGGGCGTGCCACCCCGGCCGGGGGACCGGCCGGGGGATTTCGGCGTGCGCCGCCCCGGGAGCGCGCGGTCACGGCCCGGCGGTCGCGGCGCGCTCCCGGCGCAGGGGCGCGGGAGCCCGTGACGCCCCCGCCGGGGCCCGTTGTGCCCGCGCACGGGCGGCGGCCCCGTGCCGCGTACGGGCGCCCGCTCCGTGCCCGGCCCGCTCCGTGCCGCGTACGGGCAGCCCGCCCCGTGCCCGCCCCGCCCCGCCGTGCCCGGCCCGCACGCTGTCCCCGCCCGACGGCGCTCCCCGGTCCCGCGCGTCCCGGAGGCCCGGGAGATGTCCGGTTCGGTACCCCTCCGGCCCCCGCGGAAGGGCCAGGGGGCCCATGGTGGGGAAAGATACGTGCACAGAGGTATGGTTTCCGGGAATCGAGGGGTTGGTGCACAGTGGCCCAGCAGGAACGTGCCATCAGGACACGGGAGTTGATCCTCAAGGCGGCGGGCGCGGTCTTCGCCGAACGGGGATACGACGGCGCGACCATCTCCGACGTCTACTCACGGGCCGGGCTGACCAAGGGGGCGTTCTACTTCCACTTCTCCTCCAAGGAGGACCTCGCCGAGGCCATCCTGGAGGTGCAGGTGGTGCCGGGCACGTACCCCATCGTGCGGCGCTCGCTGAAGCTCCAGGAGCTGGTGGACGCCGGGCTCGTCTTCGGCCACCGCCTCATGCACGACCAGATGCTCCAGGGCAGCGTCAGCCTCTCGCTGGAGCGCGGCGCGCACCAGCTGGACCGCAGGAGGCCCTTCCTGGCCTGGGCCGACCACAACCTCGTGGGCCTGACCGAGGCGAGCGAACAGGGCGAGCTGTACCAGTGCGTGGACCTGCGTGCCACGGCCGAACTGCTGGTCGGGGCCTTCTCGGGGGTCCAGATGCTCTCCCATGTGCTCAGCGACCGGCGGGACCTGACGCAGCGGCTGTCGGTGCTCCTCACCCAACTGCTGCCCACCATCACGGTGCCCGGCGTGCTGGCCCGGCTCGACCTGACCGCCGACCGGGGCGAGCGGGTGGTGGCCGAGGCGGAGGCGCTGGCCGGGACGGTCGCCCCGGCCGGAGCCGGGGGGCGGACCATCGCGCCGGTGGAGGCGTCCGCCGTGGACGCGGGGCCGGGCGGACCGCCGGCGGGGCCCGGGACGGTGGCCCCGCTGGGCGAGGCGCACGCGCGGCACTGCCGCAGCGGCTGCCGGTAGGGCACCGCCCACCGGCCCCCCACGGCCCCCGCGGAGCACGCCCTCCGCCCGCGCCGGCGGACACCGCCCGCCGGGAGGCGGGGAGTCCGGCACCGCCCCGGGCCGCGCGCCCGCCGCCCCGCACCCGGCGCCCGAGGCCCCCGCCCCGGCCCGTGACGCGGCCCCGCGCCCCCGCAGACGGACCCTTTCCGGCCCCGCGCGCCCGAGAAACATGCACGCCGGTCTGTTTTCGACAGGCGTGCGACGGCCATACGCCGCACCCCGCCCCACCTCGCCGCACCGGGCCCCTCCACCCCGTTCCCCTGCCGCTTCTCCTCCCGTCGTCCCGCGCCCCCGAACACCCCGGGCGGGCCGCTCCCCACGAGCGCGGCGGCGGCCACCGCCCCTGCGCCGGGGGCGAGTTCACGACAGGCGTGGACGGAACAGTTCTCGTGCGCTCCCCCGCAAAATCGCCACCCACGCGCTCTGTAACGTCACCGGAGCCGAACCGGGTTTCGCCATTCTCCGAGGTGTTCCACCTCCGGCCCCGGAACGCTCACGCATGTGCGCACATTCGGCCTTTCCCGGAGAGGATCATTCATGGGCGAGTTGTCAGCGGCCGGCCGTCCCGCGGTCGCCGTGAAAGACGATCTGCGTTCCGTCATGCGTCATTTCGCCACCGGTGTCTGCGTGGTCAGCACGTATTCCGACGCGGAACCCGCGCGCCGGCACAACGCGCTGACGATCAATTCCCTGACCTCCCTCTCGCTGGAACCCCAGCTGGTGTCGCTGAGCATCCGCCGCGATTCCACGTTCCTGGACGACCTGATGGAATCCGGGGTCTGGGCCCTGTCCATCCTGGACGGCGGCGGCGAGGACCTCGCCCGGATCTTCGCGCGTCCCGCCGAGGAGCGCGGCAAGGCGCTGCGCAGCCTGCCCGCGGAGCCCGGCGCCGAGACCGGGGCGCTCGTCCTTGACTCCGCGGCCTGGATGGAGTGCCGCTACCGGGACCACCTGGAGGCCGGCGACCACCTGCTGGTGGTCGGCGAGGTGGTCGGCGCCGGGGTGCGCCGCTCCCGGTCCTCCCTGGTCTTCCTGCACGGCGCTTTCCACCGCGTCGACGAGCACGCGATATGAGCGGTCCGAAATAGCCGCGGACGAGGAACTCCACGTACTTCATATACCGATGGGTGGCTGACACATGTCTGGAATATCGATCGCTGTGGTCGGGGGTGGCGCGTCCGCGGTCTGCCTCGTCGACGCGCTGGCCCAGGCGCAGGGCCCCACGGGCAGTATCACGGTGTTCGAGCCGTCGCCGAATCTCTGGCGGGGCCGTGCCTATCAGGTCGACATCGACACCATCAAGGTGAACGCACCACCGGAGGACATGTCCGTGCGCGTCGGCGACATGGGCCACTTCCGGCGCTGGCTGGCGGACCGGGAACGCGTCGTCGACGACTTCGACAGCGCCGACCCGTATTCCGGCATGAATTTCCCGCCGCGCACCGTCTACGGCGAATACCTGGAGCAGTCGGCGTACGCGGCCCTCGGGAGACTCCGCCGGAAGGGCTGGCGGGTCGACCTCGTCGGCGCGGCGGTCACCGGCGCCCGGCGCACCACCGACCAGGTGCGGCTGACCACCGGCAACGGCAGTGCCGGCGACTTCGACTACGTCGTGCTCTGCGTCGGCGGCGACGGACCCAAGGACGCCTACGGGCTCGCGGGCACCTCCGGATTCATCGCGGACCCGTACCCGATGTCCCAGCGGCTGCGCGAGATCGGCCCGCAGGAGGACGTGGCGGTCATCGGCAGCGGACTCACCGCCGTCGACATCATCCTCGCCCTCTCCGCCCAGAACCACCGGGGACGGATCAGCCTGCTCTCGCGGCGGGGCGTGCTCCCCGGCGTCCGGCAGTGCCCGATCGCCTTCGAGCCCCGCCACCTCACCAAGGAGCGGATGCGGGCGCTGGCCCGCACCGGGCGCGAGCTGACCCTGGAGGACTTCGCACGGCTCGTCGCGGCCGAACTGCGGGACGCCGGGGCGGACGTGGCCGCGGTCCACGCCGAGGTCACCCATCTCGGCGACGAGAGCCCGGCGGAGCGGCTGCGCCGGCAGTTCGCCGCCGTCAACTCGCCGGACCCGGGGCTGCGCATCCTCCAGCACGCCGTCCCCGACATCGGCCCCGACGTGTGGCCGCAGTTGCGGGAGACGGACCGGACCGAGCTGATCCGCACCCACTACCGGACCATCATGAGCCTGTGCTGCCCCATGCCGCCCGCCAGCGCGGCGGCCCTGCTGAAGCTGATCGACTCCGGCCGGCTGCGCATCCGCCCCGGACTCCGCGGCGTCGCGGAACGCCCCGGCGGCGGCTTCGAGATCGCCCTCGACGGCGAGCCGTCCTTCGGCGCCGACCGGGTCGTCAACGCGGTCAGCGCCTCCGAGAGCCGCGTCCCGGCCGGAGCCCGGCCGCTGGTGACCACCCTCACCCGGAAGGGCACCGCGAGCCTGCACCCGCACGGCGGGCTCCATCTCTCCCGCACCACCAGCAGCCTGCTCACCGGCAAGAGCGAGGATCCGCGCCTGTACGGCCTGGGCACCATCGGCGCCGGGTCGCTCTTCTTCACCTTCGGGCTCCCGTCCCTGGTGGACCGGGCCGAGGACATCGTCGGCGCGATCCTGCGGCACGCCGGGGCCGGTCTCGCGACCCGCGCCGCGGACGTCCTGCTGCCCGCGTGAGTCCCGCCCGGGACCGCCCGCCGCCGTCCCGCGCCCCCGTCCGTCCCGCACGTCCCGCACCGTCCGCACCGCCCGCTTCCCGCACCGCCCGTCCACGGCCGTCCGGCCCGTCCGCGGCCCGTCCAGAGAGAGGCAGCCCCGCATGACCACGATGACCGACCCGACCACCGAGCCCCGGGCGGAGTTCCTCGCCGACACCGCGACGGGGCTGCCCATCCCCGGGGAGCCGGTCTTCGCCACCCACGAGGAGACCCGCCGGCACCGCCGGCAGCGGCTGGCCGCCGCCCTGCGCCTGTTCGGCAAGTACGGCTTCGGTGAGGGGATTTCCGGTCACATATCGGTCCGTGACCCGGAGTACCCCGACCAGTTCTGGGTCAACCCCTTCGGCGTCTCCTTCAAGCACGTCAGGGTGGCCGACCTGATCTGCGTCGACGCCCGGGGCCGGGTGGTCCACGGCAGGCACCGGGTGAACCCCAGCGCCTTCGTCATCCACTCCCAGATCCACGAGCTCCAGCCCGGCGCCACCGCCGCCGCGCACGGCCACACCGCGCACTCCCGCGCCCTCGGCGCCCTCGGCCGCCTGCTCGACCCCATCGACCAGGAGTCCGCCGCGTTCTACGGGCGGCAGGTCCTCTACGAGGCCTACGAGGGCCCGTCCGTCTCGCTGGAACAGGGCCGCGACATCGCGGAGCAGCTCGGCGACAACCGGGCCATCCTGCTGCGCCACCACGGCCTGATCACCGTCGGCGGCTCCCTGGACGAGGCCGTCCACTGGTTCTTCACCTACGACGGCTGCGCCCAGGTCCAGTTGCTCGCCCGCGCCGCCGGCAACCCGAAGAAGTTCACCCACGAGCAGGCCGTGGCGGCGGGAGACGGCTTCGGCGACGCCCAGCTCGGCTGGTTCAGCTTCCAGTTGCTCTGGGACGAGATCGTCCGCGAGGAGCCCGACCTGCTGGACGAGTGAGCGCCCGCCGCCCGCCACCTGTCACCCGCCACCTGTCACCCGCCGACCTCCGCCCCGCCGACCTCCGCCTCGCCGGCCTCCGCCCCGGCGGACCGGCGGCCCGGCCGCTGGAGGCCGCCCACCGGTCCCGCCGGAGGCGGCCCCCGCGCGGCGCTCCCGCCCCGCGTTCCCGGCCCGTACGTCCCGCCCCGCCCGTTCCTCCCGCACCCGCACCCTCCCGCCCGAGCCTCCGCGCGGTGACCCCGCGCGGCATCCCCTGTGAGACCGACGAAGGAGCCCTCCCATGAACGCACCGCAGGACACGCCGCCGCACTCCTGGCGGGACCTGCCCGCCGCGCAGCAGCCCACCTGGCCCGACGGACCGGCCCTCGCCGCCGTGCTCGACGACCTCGCCGGCGCCCCGCCCCTGGTCTTCGCCGGGGAGTGCGACCGGCTCCGGTCCAGGCTGGCCGCCGTGGCCCGCGGCGAGGCGTTCCTCCTCCAGGGCGGCGACTGCGCCGAGAGCTTCGACGCCGTCTCCGCCGACCAGGTCCGCGACAAGGTCAAGACGCTGCTCCAGATGGCCGCCGTGCTCACCTACGCCACCTCCGTCCCGGTGGTCAAGGTCGGCCGCATCGCCGGGCAGTACTCCAAGCCGCGCTCCCAGCCGACCGAGATCCGCGACGGCGTCGAACTCCCCGCCTACCGCGGCGACGCGGTCAACGGCCTGGACTTCACCCCGGAGAGCCGCATCCCCGACCCCGAGCGGCTGCGCCGGATGTACCACGCCTCCGCCGCCACCCTGAACATCGTGCGCGCCTTCACCACCGGCGGCTACGCCGACCTGCGTCAACTGCACCACTGGAACCGGGACTTCGTGGCCGGCTCGCCCGTCGGCGAGCGCTACGAGCGGCTCGCCCGGGAGATCGACCGGGCGCTCGCCTTCCTCGACGCCTGCGGCGCCCGGACCTCCGAACTGGACACCACCGAGTTCTACTCCAGCCACGAGGCGCTGATCCTCGACTACGAGGCGGCCCTCACCCGCCGCGACTCCCGCACCGGCGACTGGTACGACGTCTCCGGCCACCTGGTGTGGATCGGCGAGCGCACCCGCCAACTGGACGGCGCCCACGTCGAGTTCGCCTCGAAGGTGCGCAATCCCGTCGCGGTGAAGCTGGGTCCGACGGCCACCGCTGACGAGGCCCTGGCCCTCATCGACCGCCTCGACCCCGACCAGGAGCCCGGCAGGCTGTCCTTCATCGTCCGGATGGGCGCCGACCGGGTCCGCGACACCCTGCCCGCGCTGGTGGAGAAGGTCACCGCCTCCGGCGCGCGGGTCGCCTGGATCTGCGACCCCATGCACGGCAACACCTTCACCGCCCCCAGCGGCCACAAGACCCGCCGGTTCGACGACGTGGTCGACGAGGTGCGGGGCTTTTTCGAGGTCCACCGCGAACTGGGCACCCACCCCGGCGGCATCCACGTCGAACTGACCGGCGAGGACGTCACCGAGTGCGTCGGCGGCGGCACCGAGGTCGGCCTCGACGACCTCGCCCACCGCTACGAGTCCTCCTGCGACCCGCGCCTGAACCGCTACCAGTCCCTCGACCTGGCCTTCCGCACCGCCGAGCTGTACCAGGACCGCGCCCCCGCCCGCCCCGCCGCCGACCGGTCCGCCAACCCCCTCGCCGGAGCGTGGGGATGACCGTGCGCGCGGTACGCGGCGCCGTCCAGCTCGACCGGGACGACCGGGCCCACCTGGTGGACAGCACCAAGGGCCTGCTGAAGGAGATCCTGGACGCCAACGGGCTGGAACAGACGGACCTGATCAGCCTGCTGTTCACCGCCACCCCGGATCTGATCAGCGAGTTCCCGGCGGTCGCCGCCCGGGAGCTGGGCATCACCGACACCCCGCTGCTCTGCGCCCGGGAACTGGACGTCGCGGGGAGCCTGCCGCGCGTCGTGCGCGTCCTGGTGCACGCGGAGACCGACCGGCCCAAGCACGAGGTCCGCCACGTCTACCGGGGCGGCGCCGCGCGGCTGCGCGCCGACCTCGACGCCCCCCTGGAGGAGACCCGATGATCCGTACGGCGGCCGTGGTGGGAACCGGCCTGATCGGCACCTCGGTGGCGCTGGCCCTGGCCCGCAGGGGGGTCGCCGTCCATCTGCTGGACGTGGACGAGTCGGCGGCCCGCACCGCCGCCGCGCTCGGCGCGGGCACCGTCGGCCCGCCCCCGGCCCCCGTGGACATCGCCGTCCTGGCGGTGCCGCCCGGCGCGGTCGGCGGGGTGCTCGCCGCCCAGCAGGCCCGGGGCCTGGCGCGCAGCTACACCGACGTGGCCAGTGTGAAGAGCGGGCCGGAGCGGGACGTCCTGAGGCTGGCGGACCCCTCCTGCCACATCGGCGGCCACCCCATGGCCGGGCGGGAGCTGTCGGGACCGCTCGCCTCCTCGGCCGACCTCTTCGAGGGGCGCTCCTGGGTGCTCACCCCCACCCCGGAGACCGGGACGGAGACCCTGAACCGGGCCCTGACGGTGGTGGCCCTGTGCGGCGCGGTGCCGGTGGTCATGGACAGCGCCGCCCACGACCGCGCGGTCGCCCTGGTCTCCCACACCCCGCACCTCGTGGCGTCGCTGATGGCGGCGCGGCTGGAGCAGCTCCCGGACGAGGCCTCACGGCTGGCCGGTCAGGGGCTGCGGGACGTCACCCGGATCGCCGGGGGCGACCCCCGGCTCTGGGGCGACATCCTGGGCGCCAACGCGGCGGCCGTCGCGGACGTCCTGGCGTCGATCGCCGTGGACCTCACCACCGCGGTGGGCGCGCTGCGGGGGCTGGCCACCGACGAGGCCGACGCCCGCGAGGAGGGCGCGCTGCTGGTCGCGGACCTGCTGGGGCGGGGCCGCGAGGGCCGGAACCGGGTGCCCGGCAAGCACGGCCAGAAGCCGTCGCGGTGCGTGCCGGTGCACGTGCTGATCGGCGACCAGGCGGGCGAACTGGCCCGGCTGCTGGCGACGGTCGCGGGCCTGGACGTCAACGTCGAGGAGGTGTCCATCGACCACTCCCCGGCCGAGCGCAGCGGACTGGTGGAACTGGTCGTCGAGGCGTCCACCGCGCCGGGGATGACCCGGCGGCTCATGGAGTACGGCTGGGCGGTGCGCCTGCCCGAGCCGTCCGGTTCCGACGGCCCGGACCGGACCGGGCCCGCGCGGGACACCGGCGGCGGCCCGTTCCGGGTCCCGTTGGCCGCCGCGAGCGCCTGACCGGCCCGTCCGGACCGCCCGGTGCGAGGACCGGCCCCCGCCGGGGCCGGTCCCGCCGGGGCGCCCCGGGCACCGCCGAGGACCGAGACCCGGCGGATCTTCCCCGTCCACCCCATCGAGGAGCGATGAGAACGTGTTGAGCAGGTTGCGCTGGCTGACGGCGGGGGAGTCGCACGGTCCCGCACTGGTGGCGACGTTGGAGGGGCTTCCGGCCGGGGTGCCGGTGACCA